>JBCCKZ010000452.1:0-5180 GCA_039027135.1 Planctomycetota bacterium | reverse complement strand
GCTATCCGTTATGCCGGCCTCTGATACATCAGTCCCCGACCCGGATTGCACGAGATCAACTCCAGGTACGGGATTTGTATTGACTAGACCTGGCGTCGGTGACAAAGCTTGGTAGCGATTAGTTGTTCTTTGCGGACCACCATCAGGAACGCGGGCCAGTGATTCAAAGACTTGATTGTTGTTCTCGTCTTCATTGAGTTGTGGTTGACTGGGAAGCAGTAGAGAAGCCAAACCCAGATCATCAGCGTCATCTGTGTCATAAATGATCGCGTCTAGCAAATCTGTCAAAGAAATTGGTGAGCCGTTTGGAAAATCGGTTGCATCAGCTCGATAGAGTGCGACCGCGTCGGCACCATTTTGTAGTTCTCCGTTTGCGAAGACTGCATCGACATTTGCGACGCCCGCGTTGCCGGCGACAAATAGCCCATCAGGACCCGTTGAGAACCCGTCTAGATCTAGCGTGAAATAGGACGAGTCGTTGAAGCCATTGAAGAAGACTAAGGCAAGGGCATCCAAAGGGACATTTCCGACGCCACCGTCGTAGATTTCGATGAACTCCAGTTGATCGGTGCCGACGGTATCGGAGTCCAGTTCATTGATGATAAAATCCGGAGCGTCATCGTCTCGAATTTCGACATTCACCGGGCCGATGATGATGTCAGCGTAAACGACGTCGAGGCTGTTGACCGAATGGCTGATCTCATCAAGGTGTGTTCCCTCTAGGTCCGCATCATCCGTTGCACTGACAATGATCGTTTGAGGAGTTAACGCATTGATCGGTGTGAAGATGAGCGTGATGGGAATTCCAGCTCCATTTCCGATATCAAGTTCGGGACCTGGGCTGAGTGTGACCAAAACATCGTCTGTCGGGATCGTGTTCAGTACGATGCTGTAGGTATCGTTCCGCCCATTTTCGACCACACTTGTCGAACTTTGGGTTTCAACCAGTTCGATCGCTGGTAAGTCATTGATGATTTCGTAATCAGCGACGATGGGTAGGTGGTCACTTGCCATCTCCAAGGCCGCCAAAACAGCGCTGGATTGATCAGTGCCAGTGCTAATCGGTTGATTCAACGTGTGGCTACCGTTGTTACCGAATACGCGATATGAGTTTTCGACATAGTCGAGGCCTGTTCCATCGAAGAGTTCTTCGCTGGCGAACTGAAGATCCAAGCGACTGCGCACGTTGCTTGAGTTCTGCGAATGAAGTTCGATGAAAGCGGGGTTGTCGGACCATTCACCGGGCGCGTTTGCAACATCAAGTACCTGAGCTTCACCGGCGGTAGTGATCTCTGCGAAGGCCGATTCGGAGCTACCCGAGAGGTTGAAATCGCCAACAAAAAGTACGTTCGCGCCCGCACCTAAGGTTTCTATATCCGATCTGAGGTAGTCCGCTTCGAGTGCTCTTTGACTTCGCGACTCAGAACTTACGCCGGAGCGAAGGTGGACCGTGTAGGCATAGAATTCGACGGAATCATCATCGTCGACGTACTCGAAACGAGCACGGATGGTGTGGTGGGTCAGTGGTCCCGTGAGTTCAATCGAATCCAGAAGATTGATGGTGGACGTGTTGTAGATAAATCCCGTTGCATCCCCTCCACCATCCAAGGTGCTGACCACGGACGAGTAATCATCGGTATAAAGATTATCTAAGATCGCTTCGAGACGTGCGATCGATGGAGGATCGGTTTCCTGGAGTGCCAAGACATCCACTGGACCCGCATTCCCTTGCACCGATTCGGTGCCAATCGCTTCCAAGACAGTCCGTACGCTGGCATCGTCAACTGCGTCGTTTGGATTGTTAAATGTGTTCCAAGCAACCAGCCGCATCGCGGTGAGCAAGAGCCGAGGTTCGAGCTCTTCGAACATCCACTTCCTCCTTGTCGCATTGCTTGGGCGAATATCGATCGCGCGGTCAGGAAACCCTGAAGTGAACAGCTTGGTCTTTTGATGATCCAGTCGCCTCGCAAGCTTCGATCGCATTCAATTCCCGTTTTCGGTTGGCTACACACGCGTCAGACGACCTATTGGCGTCGCCATCGCTCGTGGAAACACTGCCGATGACCTGCTCAAGGGTAAATGAAGAGTCTCACGACCAGAAGCAATTCGAAGGACATTCGATCTTGTGGCACTCGTTCGCCCGCTAGCAACATGCTAGCGATAGACAACACGTCAGCTTGCGCTAAGCGAAAGAGCCTTTGATGCCCGTGCCGCGGAGATTCGGAGACGAACAGGATGACTTGATCATTGCTTTGGAGAGATATGGAACGGGAGTAATTGCTTTTTCGGAGTTTGATGAGGAACTTTTTCAGGAGTTGTCACGGGATGTTTTTGCGGTGGGGCAAGTTAGTCCCGTTAGCTCGCATTCTCCGATTCACGATGTTGACCATGTGAATGCATTGTGTTTTTCCAAAGACTAGGATTGCGGCAGAACTTTGATAGCGGTGTCCAGAGACATCTCAAGCGATGCCATTCGATACTCGAACGATTGGAACTTGGGTAGCTGCCTTCCGCGGCCTCAACACCTTCAATCGAATAGGAGTTAGCTGCGTCAGTGGACTATTCCCGCTTTTATGTCGTCGAAGCACCGAACCGAACGATTGTCGGGGAATCGTCGGGCGCGGCATCGGGCCCACAAATTAGAGCCTTGGAAGTATCGCTCTCTTCGACCAATGCATCGCGAAGAAATGTTCTTTCGTTGGCAATCTATCGACCCCGTTTGCCGAATCAAACTCAGATGACCGAACCATCGATGGTTTTGAGCGTGTGGTATTAATGGCGCCGACGGATTCCACGACAAACGCTTCGTCATTTGGGCTTTTAAGAGATTGGACACCCACCATCTCAGAAGACTTCGCGCTACCGGTCTGGGGTGACGAAAGTGGTTTGGAAGAAGGTCAGAGGCTTGCTTTCTACAGTGACGTCACTGCGCAGCTAGGGCTTGGGAACGAAAGTGAAAACTCTATCGCTGGTTTCTTAAAGTAATAACGAGCTAGCCGTGTTTACCTCGGCTCTGTTGTGGTCAAGCACTCCACTCCTCGATGAATGGCCGGCGAAACTACCTCTCCAATTCGCGTTGAGCCCAGAGAGCTTTCCCAATATTGAAGTGATTGAACACGTGAATGATGTTTACGAGTATCTATTTGCCACTGACTCCATTGGTCCAGAATCTCTTGCTGGTATGTCGCTTATTTCGTTCTGGAACGCGTTGGAGCCAGATGATCCAAAACCTATTTCTTTCCCTCGAACGATCTACGGGGTGCTGTGATTCCTAGGTTTTCAAAACCGCTCATATTCACGGTGAAATTACCCGTGCCGCGAACCGAATCAGTCGAGTTAGCCGTTGCCAAGACGAAATCAGTAAAAGAGACAATCTCAGCGTTCGATGGGTTGCCGCCGAGTGCTAGCAATACGAGATAACAAAGGATGACTGCGATTGTTTTTTGATGATGTGAGCAAACCCTCTGATGTGCCGATAATCCAAATTCGAATCGTATGACGAAACCTCCACGTCACCTATAGCGGCGAGACCATCTCTGAAGTTGCCTTAAAAAATGAAGATTCTTGGCGACCCATTTAGATCGGCACGCCAACTCCCTATTCTTCGTCAGGGGAATTCGCTGCTTCTTCACGCGCGTCTAATATCTCTTTCAGCTCGACCATAGCAGGATGTTCTCGGAACCAGCTGTTGATCGCTTCTTGGAAGTTTCCGCCGATGGTCGTTGGAGAATCCAAGAACTTCTTGCAGTGGGCGATTGCTTCTTCGGTTTGATCTAGACGATGCAATGCCGATGCACGAATGGCGTTGGAAATGAGCGGGTTGAGCATCATGAAATTGGCCTTCTTTGCATTATCGTATCGCTCAGCGTCTTCGATCGCTTTTTCGAATTCATTCATTTCAAGCCAGACCGCAGCTGAAACAAGTAGGTCTTTTCTTTGAGTGTCATCTCGCTCAAGAACCCAGTCAACGACCGCTCTAAGATTGGTTAGTGAGTAAAGACGGTGCCTGGGTGGGCGACGGCGACTGGCATCCTCGGTTTCTTTCAAAATGGGAAGATCATGCAGATACCACCCCACCAGAGCGTTTCGAGAGAGAGCGGAAGCAGTCGATAAGAGCTGCTCGTCACCATCGTTGTCAACCCAACGATCGCATTGTTCCCACATCATCTCCTTGCCTTCCACCTGCATGATGCAAAGTGCAAGTGAGAATCGGTTGGGATAACTTGGTTCGAGTTCAACGAGCTTTCGAAATTGATTGAGTGCTTCTTCGTCACGCCCGAGGTCACTGAGCAGCCATGCCATGGCTCGTGTGCCTATTACTTTGCTTCCACCGGTGGCCATGAAAGCTCGGTAAGTGGTCAAGCATTGCTCCCAATTCTCGCGAGCTGCGTAGCAGTTGGCCAATTGGCGAAGGTGGTCAGATACATTCGGTTCGAGTTCAATGGCCTTTTTTAAAAGCGTTTCGGCGTCTTCGTACCGGCCTTGTTGGACACGAAGGCTCGACATTGCTGTATAGCCCTCAGCATCGTTTGGAGCAGATTGAATGCCCGCGTCAAAGGCTAGCTCAGCTTCGTTCAATTGGTTTTCTCGCAAGTGGCTCATGCCAAGATCGATATGCGCGGCAAATCGATCTGGTTGAAGTTCTTGCGAAGTCTTATAGAAAGCGACCGCTTCGTCGAAACGCCGAGCACGAAAAGACTTCCGCGCCCAACGAGTATAGGAGTTAAACATCTGATCGATCGCGTTACTCTTTCCACTCAACCGGCCATGACGTTCTGCCATGGCGGCGGCCCTTTGAAATAGGTCGGAGTCGCCTGAGAGCTCTTGCTTGAGCGAGAGGTCTACGTACTTTTCTAGCACACTCGGGTCATCAGGCCGCGAAGCGACGGCAGCCGTTGCATAGGCTAGAGCTTCGTTGATGCTCGTCTTTGAATAGTTAATTAGGTGATTTGAGAGTGCCATCAATAGTCGGCTATTCGAAGGTGATCGCAGGTAGGACTGCTTAAGAAGATCTTGCGCGATCTTTTCAGTTTCAAACCATTCGAGATTGTCAAACGTCCATGAGACACGAAAGTGGTTCACTCGCTTTGATGGATCCGAAACACCGGCGTTCAAGTCAAATACGATGGTTGAATACGAAGATTCTCTCCGGATCAAGCTCGACTCGAACGCCGGTGTTT
>JBCCKZ010000451.1:0-5195 GCA_039027135.1 Planctomycetota bacterium | reverse complement strand
CACCCTGGACTACGTGGAACGTCCCAGCGGTAGTTCGGCGATCGGCCTTGGGATTATTGAGGATCCCGTTGTGGCATCGATATGAGCGGACGATGTCGGTTTCGTATTGGTCGCCATCTGCAGGCAGGCTCAGCTCGCGAGCCATTCCGTGACGATCGAGGGTGAGGGATTGGCTGGGTAGGCGAAGCGGGGCATCACCGACTTCACTCGAAAAGTAGGTGTTAAGGAATGACTCGATACGAGAATCGATGGGGGCTCGATGTTCGGCAAGCAGCCGATTCTTTTGCTTCAGTGATTCAAAAATGCCCGCGTTGAACTGGCCAGTTGTGTCTACATGCTTCGGTGCCGACAGACCCGCGGCAGCTAGCTGGAAATCGATATAGGAACGCAGTCGCGCGCGTTCCTCAGGCTGAATCGTGAGGTCTCGATCCCAGCCGACCATGCGTTGTAGTTCTTCAGGATCTCGGAGCATCGTTGACATGGCGCTGGTGGCAGAAAGAGAAGGATCGGGTGGGTAATTTTGTCGCGTCAGGATAGCGAATTCCTGGAGATTTGGGTGACTCGCTGAACGTTGCGTTAATTGCGATGCCGTAATCAATGCCGTTGTGGTTAAGATAGGCACTTCCCGCCCTTGCCTTTACGCTACCCACCCACCTCAGCGACATGTTGCGATCAAGCGTCTGCGCCTTTTTGCTTTCGGCCACACTATCAGCGTTCTCACCCCTATTCCGAATCGATGCTGCTGAACCGTCATCAAAGTCAGCCCAGTCCGATTCTGGCGCCAAAGGGCTAGGAATTACCGAGGCCTCTCAGTTCAGTGTCCCAGACGGTTTTGTTGTTGAAGTCGTTCATGAAGTCACCGAGGGGTCTTGGGTTTCGCTGGCGGCTAGCCCCGACGGAAGCCTTCTAGCCTGCGATCAATATGGATCACTCTATCGGACCCACCTTGCAGATGCTGGAGCCGAGGTTGAAAAGGTAGTTGTCCAAACCGATGCGGGAGAGTTGCAAGGCGCACAGGGAGTGTTGTTTGCCTTTGGCTCTCTTTACGTGAACGTCAATAGCCGAGACTTCCCGTCGGGCGTTTGGCGACTGACCGACTCCAATGGCGATAACCAGTACGAAAAAGCGGAGCATCTCATAGAACTTAACGCCGCTGGAGAGCATGGGCCCCACGCGTTGATTCTCTCGCACGATGGTAAGCGAATTCTTATGTGTGCTGGGAACAATACAAAGCTCCCTGAAGAGATTGCCCAATCTCGTGTTCCGCAGGTATGGGATGAAGACCAACTGCTCACTCGAATGCCTGATGCACGGGGGCACAACGCCAAAAGACTGGCTCCCGGTGGTTTCGTGGTCAGCTTGGACCCCAACGGCAAGGATATTGAGCTCATCGCGACTGGCTTTCGCAACCAATATGACATTGCTTTGGATAAAGACGGTGAGCTGTTTACTTACGACGCTGATATGGAATGGGATGTTGGTACGCCTTGGTATCGCCCCACTCGCGTCAATCATGTGATCAGTGGCGCGGAGTTTGGCTGGCGAAACGGAACGGGCAAGTGGCCAGCTGACTATCCCGATTCATTCGGTGCGGCCGTCGATATTGGTCCCGGTTCGCCGACGGGAATTTGCTTCGGATATGGGACAAAGTTTCCGGCGAAGTATGAAAATGCGTTATTCATTGGTGATTGGTCGTATGGCAACATTCATGCAGTGACCTTGGAACCGGATGGTTCGAGTTACAAAGGCAAGTACGAAGTCTTCGCCACGGCTGCACCGCTGCCCGTCACTGACATGGTTGTGAATCCCAATGATGGAGCCTTGTACTTCGCGATTGGCGGCAGACGCACACAGAGTGGGTTGTATCGCATTCGTTACGAAGGCGACTTGTCATCGGGGGTGAAACAAGTCGGGGACTCAAAGTCGGCACTGGTTGCCAGGGAGGTCCGGCATGAGCTAGAGGCTTATCACCAACGGTTAGATAACCCGCAATCTGCGATTGAGCAGGCCATCAAATCGCTTGCTTTAAATGACCGAGCGATCGCCTATGCATCTCGGATTGCACTTGAGCATCAACCCATCGCTCTCTGGCGTGACCAAGTACTGGCATTGACGGATGATCGTGCGGCCATTCTCGGAATCGTAGCCATCGCCCGCCATGGTGGAGCCGATGATCGTGATGAGGCGATTGACCGATTGGCGAAGATCGATTTCGACGCGTTGTCAGAAGTTGATCAAGTCAATTACTTGCGAGCCCTCGGTTTGGTTGCCATTCGTTTGGGTGGAATATCGAACGCACAGAAGCAAGGACTTGTTGAAAAGCTATCATCAAAATTTCCCGCCGCGAATGACCGCGTTAGCCAAGAGTTGGCCCGTTTGTTGGTTTATCTCGAGGATTCGTCTGCGACATCGAGAATCGTTGAGGCGATGGCATCGAGTGACTCCCAGGAAAGCCAATTGCACATGGCTTATGTTCTCCGAGAAGCGAAACAGGGTTGGACCGGCGAATCTCGCAAACTGTTTTTCGAGTGGTTTCAGAATCTGCAGTCGGCCCGCGGTGGAGCATCATTCGGTGGTTTCGTCCAAAATATCAAGATGGCAGCGTTCGCGAACATTCCCTCGGAATTGCAAGCTTCGATCGAACCGCTCCTCAAGGTCAAGGAAAATCAGACAGGACCGGCAAAGCAGCGTAAGCTTGTCCAGCAGTGGACCACCGATGGTCTGCTTGCGGCAATGGATTCATCGAATGCAGCAGGTGACGCTGAGGCCGGGCGAAAGATCTTTGCCGAAGCATCGTGTTTGAAATGTCATCGCATGGGCACCGATGGTGGTATCCTTGGGCCAGACTTAACCGCTGCTGGAGGACGCTTCAATCGTCACGATATGATTGAGTCCATCGTCGATCCTTCCAAGGTGATCAGTGATCAATACAGTGCGACTCAGTTTCTAACCGAGGACGGTGATATTCTGACTGGACGTGTCGTGAACATGAACGGTGAGACCCTCAAGGTGATGACTAACATGCTCGATCCATCGGCGCAGACAGCCATTGAACGCGACGCGATCATGCAAACGAGACCCGCGACAACAAGCATGATGCCATCGGGTTTGCTCGATACCTTTTCGCCTGAAGAAATTGCTGACTTGGCCGCGTATTTGTTATCGGCGCGTTGATCTTGTCAGTGTTGGCCTGTGAGCCCATCCAGTATCGATGCCGTCGGAGAGCGGTGGAAGCTTTAACGCCTGGGCTTAACGCCGCAACTCGATCACTCGAATCGGATGATCGGGATCGTCATCCATGGATATGCTGTGAACCGTGGTCTGCCATGGCTTTTGTTTGATCCAATCACAAAACTCGTTGGCGATTAACCTCATCGGGTCACTCAGCAGTGCGACGCCTTCCTGTGTTAGTTGTTCCTCGAAGCAATCCAATAATTGCGTCCAAAGTTCTCTCAAATAGGTGACATCGCTACCTAGGATGACATCGAACCGCTCGCCTTCGATGCGGTCCTGACCCAGTCGCAGCAATCGAACACGGGCTTGTAGTGAGTTGCGTTCCAGGCTCATTCTGACGAGATGGAGTGGGTCTTCCACTCCATCAGTCAGCGTGACCTGGGCTCCACGCGCTGCCGCTGCCATTCCCGCGTGCCCAGTTCCGCAGCCAACTTCCAACACCCGCCGATCGGCTAGTTCCAAGCGATCCATGAATCGATCAATTCCAGAGGCGGCACGCCAAGTGGTTGCCCAGAATGGGTCAATCACACCCGTTTCGCCTTCATCCTGGCGTTTGCAAGCATCAATCAGCATCGCATCAGGATCGGACGCGACAGCCAGCGGCCGGGGTTGGCCCGCGATGAGTGTCTCTTGCCAATGCCAGGCGAACGGCAGTTCTTTTGCTTGCTTCTTTTGCTTCTCTTGGGACATGGTGGGACGGTACCATAGTCACGATGATTTCGGTATCTGAAACACTTGACGAATGTGGGGCTTGACTTGTTTAGCCGATTGGTTGGCAAGTTGATGTTTGGGCCATTGCTTCGTGTATTTCTAGATAGCTACTAATGTATTCAAGACACAAAGTGCCGATCGAAGGTTGTTCCGAGCGTCAGATCCAAGCGAACGATTGATCGATGATCCAACGGTCTTGCATCGCGTGCCGATGGTACTCGTGCTCTTTGCCGCTTGCTTGGGGGTCTTGGTCGATGGCTGGATTACCTCCGGTGCAATAGTCAGAGTTGTTCTGGCGATCGTCGTGTTGGGTGGTGCTGGGGCTTTCTTATGGTTTCGTGATGGATTCCGTTTGAATGTCGCGTTGCTTTGGATTGTCTTTCTCACATTCGTTGGTTTCGCGTGTCGGCATCGTATTGACGAGAGCTCCTTTCGAAGTGCCTCGATCTCGCAGTTCTTGGCCAGCAGACCTCAGCCTACGATCGTTGAGGGGGCCATTGATGGTCGGCCAGAAATCCGTCGCGCCACCGGTGTCCCTTGGGCCAGCGATGCCCCTCAGTGGCGGACCAGTTTTGATCTGCGACTGAGTCAAATACGTGTCGAGAACAGGTGGCAGGACATCGCCGGTCGCTTGCGAGTCATGATCGATGGTGATTTCTCCTCTTTGCCAGTTGGGCAATCCGTTGTAGTCGCGGGAGCGGTTGAAGGCCCCGCCCAACCGAGTAATCCCGGTTCCATGGATAGACGCAACTTCCTGCGTTCGGCAGGAGTTCATGGCTATATGGATGCTCAGTCGTTGCTCGCCTCAGAACCCTCGGATGAATTGAAGCCGATTTTTTTGGGGCGTCTTGCCCAGCGATCCTGGGAGACATCGCGTGAGAGGTTGACTAGAAGCGTTGATCCGGATGGGCCGCATGGTGCACTTGCGCTCGCGCTTGTTCTGGGCGAACGGCATCAAGTTGATCGTCAGATGCGTGATAAGCTTATTGCGACCGGCACGGCCCACTTGCTCAGTGTGAGCGGAATGCATTTAGCCATCGTCGTAGGTCTTGCATCCGCTTTGACGATTTTCGTTGGGCTGCCTTGGAGGGTCCGCCTTATCCTCATGTTTGGCGTTTGTGTTGGGTACGCGGCAATCACCGGCGGCCGTCCACCGGTTATCCGGGCGGCGATTCTCGTTCTCGTTTTCTTGCTGTCGCTAACGACAAAGCGAACCACGCAGCCTCTCAATACACTGGCGTTTGCCGGCT
>JBCCKZ010000450.1:0-5199 GCA_039027135.1 Planctomycetota bacterium | reverse complement strand
TTCCGACGTCGTTCCGAAGAAGGAGTCACCCGCGATGTAGCTTAGCGTGCCGGCTCCACCCGTTACGAGGGTTGCCAGATCAAGGGTGAAGGGGCCACCCACATTGTCTTCGACCGCGTTGATGGTTCCGTTGCCAGCGACCAAGTCGTCAAGAACCAGGGGAGTGACCGTGATGGAGACAGTCGCGGAGTTTGATTCGGCGTTGTCATCATCTTCGATCGTGTAGGTGAAAGTGTCGGTGCCGGTGAAGCCAGCGGGCGGGGTGTAGCTGACATCGGTGCCATCAAACGACACGACTCCACCTTGTGCCGAAGCAGTATCGATACTGTCGATCGAGAGAGCCGAGGCGTCGTCATCGACATCGGTGTCATTAGCCAAAAGAATCGAAGCGGCGAATGACAGTGCTGTTTCTTGAGGTGTGCTAAGGGCGGAATTGGTGGTTTGGTCATCATTCACGGCAACCGGAGCATCATTGACAGCGGTGATCGTGATGGAGATCGTGCCCTCGTCGGTCACGCCATCTCGAGTTGCCGAGTAAACGATGGTGTCGGTCTCTGGCCCCTCGACGCTCGAGGTGGGGGTGTAAACCAAGATGCCCGTATTCGAGTCAATCGCGGCGGTACCATTTGAGCCATCGGTTACCAAACCAAAAGTGGTCGCTGGTCCGTTGGTGATCAGATTGTTGAGGTCGAAATTGTTTGAGGCACCTTCTTCGGGAGCACTCACGGCTCCGTTGCCAGCTTCGATCGGTCCCGTAACGACATTGACCGTGATGGAGACCGTCGCTGTGTTTGATTCGGCTAGATCGTCGTCCTGGATACTGTAGGTGAAGGTATCGGTTCCGGTGAATCCAGTTGGTGGGTTGTAGACAATGTTGGCACCGTCAACCATCACGGTTCCGCCCTGACCCGAAGTCATGGCGATGTTGGCGATCGAAAGCGCTGATGCGTCATCGTCAACATCAGTGTCGTTGGCAAGCAGGATCGACGAAGCAAAGGTTAGCTGGGTGTCTTGGTCAGTTGCCAGTGCCGAGTTGGTTGATGCGTCATCGTTGTTAGCGACTGGAGCCACGTTAGCAGCGGTCGTCGTGCTCAAGGTGACCGTGGCATCTGCGTCAAGCAGGATTTGCCCGCTGTCCAAGTTGACATTGTCATCCGATCCGGTCCCGTCAAACAGCAAGACGGCCTCGCTGATTTGGTTGCCCTCAGAATTTTGAGCTGGGCGAACGGAGATGTCGAAATCTTGGACGGCTTGAGTCAGTACGACCGGAATCGAGAATGCAACGAAAGGGCTCTGCATTACCTGAGGCACATCATTGATCTCGGTAAGTCTGGGAATACCACCTGGGCTGACAAAGGAGCTATCGCCGAAGCCGCCAACGTTACTAAGAGCCGTTACGGCTTGTGTCGACGGGTTCCGGGTGGCTGAGCCACGAAACGAGTTGCGCTGAAAATAATTCGTGTTATCTTCGTTCTCGGTATCGTAGGAAGGGCTTTCCAAGATGACCGACTGGGCGAGAATCGCCTCAATGCTGTTAGGGTCGTCCGCATCGAAATAAGTTGCGCTCACTGGTACATCGGGAGCACCGCCGCTCTCGATGAAGTTGATCGTGATGTCACCCTGATCCTGACCCAGGAGATCAGTTCCGATGAATTGCACACCAGTCAAAACGTTGTTGCTCGAATCCAGGTCAAGTTCGATGACCTGAAATTGCGAGGTGGTGTAGCCGAAGCTCTCCAACGCTTCACCAAGGGCGTCATCAATCTCGGGCACGGTGGTGGCATTGGAGACAAACGTCGTTTGCCCAGGCTGAGAGATCTCAATTCCGGTGAAGCTTGTCGTGGTGATCGACGAGTCGATCGTGAAGGCTTGTCGTTCGTTCAACGCTGGTTGCAGGACGCCTTCGGTCTCACCAAACACATCAACCAACAGTTGGAAGGCGCCCAATTCGTTGAAGATCGTGTTCCCGAGGATGTCGGTCGTGTTCATCCGCAGATCGTCATAGGCGACTTGCAGGAAGAATACCTCACCCACATCGACCGATGAAAGTTGGTTGCTCGCATCCGCTGGCTCGCCGAGCGGGTCACTCACGGCACGAAGTTGAAGCTCGACCAACTCCATTCCCGTCTCACCTTCCGCGGTGAGCGAGTTGATGACCGTCAAAGCATCAAGCGCAGTGAGTCGCTGGTCGCCATTGACGTCATAGTAAGTAAGGTCGGCAAACGGGTCGCTTGGATCACCGGTGTCTTCGGCTTCAGCGCTGTCTGAAGAAAGGCGATTGATTACCATCAAAGCGTCGAGTGGAGTGACGCGGTAGTCACCATTGACGTCGGCCGCCAGCATCGGATTGTGATGCAGCGAAGAGTCGACATTTTCGACACCCAGGTCAGCGGCGAGTAGTTCTCTTTTCTCCAGTGCCTCGGTGGTCAAACTGTGTTTTCCGCCGACACGATTGCGACGCGTCCTGTCCGCTCGACCGGGTGACCGCTTACCCACAAGTCCTAACTTGGTATCGCGTTGAAACAGTTGACGCAGACGCTTCATCTGGGTTTCTCGAAAATGCTTTGGAAGAGATGGTATTCGCAATCACCTCACAGCCGGACCGGTTGCGGAGGGAGGCAATGGACTTACGGACACCAAGGGTAATTGCTTACGGGACCAATTCACCCCAAAAATGAGGCAAAGTGAACCCATCTTATCCGGCTTCCCTGCATTCTCAATCCGCGACCGAAAAACCGGAAAAATCGTACCCGTGGTGGCCGTTTAGACAGCGTTAACGAAGGGTAGTTCCCTTTTCCGGCCTCAAAACCAGAACTTTTGCTCAAGTCGGTAAATCGAATAGCCGGAACCTAGCTTGCCACCGGTGCGCGATATCCGGTACCGACAGCTAATGTTCTCATCAGAGCCTGAAAAACCACCGCCGAACTATCCTCGCAGCGAATCCGAGAGCGCCGTGGTCGGATATGCCGAGGTTGGGCGCCGAGGCGGGCGGCTTCATCATCCTGAGATCCGCTCAGATCGTGTGGAGATCATCGGAGTCCTGGGTTCAGGCCGGGCGGCCGTGGCTCGGGAGGTGCGTCTGCGGACGACCGATCATCAGCGGCTGCACGGGGTGGAAAAGCTGTTTACACCGGGGCATCTGACTCGATCCATTTATGCCGCGTCCTTCGCATCGCCGTTCGCCTACCAGCACAATCGTGATGCCATCCTCACCTGCTATTACCGCCGGCAACTGGCCGCATTGGCTCTTTCGCTGACCGATCAGCCTGTCGATGTCGCGTTGCCTCAGTATGTTCGATTCGACGCCGAGGCCTCAGGGTGGGTCCTTGGCGCCGAAAAAATCAGCGGCCGCCGACTCGATCCCGGTGATCCGGCTGAAGGGCGACGATCTGAGATTCACCAGTTGGTTGCCCACATGCGTCAGGTCGTCGGTGTTCTCCAAGGATGTGGCCTGGTTGGCTCTGGTTGGCAGGTTGATCCCGCTGCGCTGGTTTCGACGGCAAATTTGCTAGCGGTCGACGATCGCTACACGATTGTCGATCTGGAGTCCGGAATCCCAGCCGTCTTAGTCCCTCGTTATCTCTTTTCGGGCTTACGCCGAGGTCACGTTCCACCGTTCGATGACTTGGATGAAGGACGGGTCCGATCATGGGTTGAGTCTTCTGGATTCGAGGCCTGCGAAAGAATGCGTCGCAAGCGTCCAGATCAATGTCATTCTTGGGATGCTGGCCGAATCGCGGACCGGCTGGTTCGCCACAATCGTCGCTGGAAGGAGTCTGAGTTGGCACCGTGGCGTCGGCTGGCCAGCTTCAATCCCGATGGCCTCACTCGCTACCGACAGGCCTGTCGCATTCGATACCAGCGACTCGGATGGTTGCCCGCGAATCATCCCAATGCGACCGCTGCGGCTCGGTGGACTTGGTGGTGCACGCGGCTTCCATCAGAGTTAGGGGTGTCTTTGGCACGTTTGGGTATCGATCTCGGGTATCGATCGAAGGTCAAGCGACTGATTTCAGACTCGACGTTCCGAAAGAAGCAGCTGGCCACCTGGCATGAACAACGGGTTAGTCGCTTAAAAGAAGTGGGGCGTCTGGCGGCTCACCAGCATCCAGGACGTATCGCGGCGATACTGCATGCAATCATTGCAAAGGTTATGCCTGCTGCCGCGCACCGAGCGATCGTGGATGGTCGTCGTCGCTCTGAGATAATCGCCGATGGAGTTCTGCTAGGCACTGATGCGAACTTTCAACGCCTGGTTGGCCAAACCCTTTTGCTTCAAGTGTTGGCCAGACGAACCGAAGCTGGAACGCTCAATCGAAACGATTCAATCGAGTTAGCTGCCCAAACGCGTTCAAGCGAAGTCACGCATTGTGTCCAGGGTTTTGGGGCTCACTTGCTAGCGAAGGGACTTAGCCCTTTCGTGGCACCGGCGAAATACGGTGGTGTGGCATGGTTCATCGTGGGAGGCGGATGGGCGACGCTCTTGCCAATGTTGATTCTGCCAGCACTGCGAACGGTTTTGACCTCGATCATATGGTGGCGTCATCGACACCAAGATGTTCGACTACTGCCGGCATTGTTGTTTGGCATGATTCCCACATTGGGTTCGCTCGCCTTTCCATTCCAGTTGCGACGTTCGCAACCCAGGCTTTCCGCGGCGATGCTCTTGGATTTCGCGACCGGTGTCGGAGCCCGATTGCCAATCTACGGCGGAGGTGATTCGAGGACGCAGTGGTTTCTCATTGAGATGGTCCAGCTATGGACAAGCCGTTGGAATAGCGAGATCAAGCATGCACCGTTGATGAAGACGAAAAACAAAAGGGATGTGGAATCGGAAGAGCTCTTGCGAATACCACGTGCAGGTTGGCGAAAAAGATGGGTCTTAAGGCGAGCCGATCGCGTCGCCGCTTGGTCAGGCAAATGTGATGAAGCCGACGCTCGGTTAAAAAAAGCCGCTGATAAAGATGCGCTCACGAAAGTCGTTGCGGCAAAGCGTTCAGCGTGATCGCTGACGCGACGTTTCACTGAACAGTGAAGGATGGGCCGAAGGGTGAGGGGTAAGCCCCGACGTCCAACCATCCTTCAAAACCTAAACTCAAGCTTTTAGCGACGGCTTTATTGTGATGTCGTTGGTTCAAGTTTGAGAGACTCTTTGAAAACACCCTCCCGCTTGTGGGATGGTCGGACGCGGTAGCGGCC
>JBCCKZ010000449.1:0-5201 GCA_039027135.1 Planctomycetota bacterium | reverse complement strand
GGTCGGCTAGCCTCAGCAATGCGTGCTCCGAGTTCACTCTTGTCTTGATCACCCAGGTCGAACCACATCCTTTTTTCACCATCAGAACTCACCGCAACGACAAGAAGGCCCCGTTGGTAGGGATTCTCATCAGTGATTTGATCTGAAAGGACATCGCTCAATAGGGGTTTCAAGCGATTGATGCTTTTGGCAACAGCGTTCGCATCGGGAACCCGCCGTTCGAAATCCGGAATAGCATTCAGGAGTGCTATCGAGCTAATTTGGACCTTCGGCTCTCCAGCTGTGACAGCGGAGCACGCGACCAAGGCGAGAAATGAGGTCGCGGATAACCAGAAAAAATTCAACATCAAACCCCAAGTTGTCGGCTTCTTCGAACTAGACCAACCGATAACCATCCGGACCTCGCACGCCATCGGCCAGTTACATGTTATTCGAATGGGCTACTCGAGTGTCTCAAAATTCGCGCTGAGGCTTGGGGATCATCTCGGCGTCGATTCAATACTCTTTCGGCCTGAGAGGCTACGCCACGACGTTGACGCGGCGGCCCTTCTGATCAAATTCGACCTTACCGTCGACCAAGGCGAAAAGCGTGTAGTCATTTCCCTGACCGACGCCGCGTCCCGGGTGGAACTTGTTACCAACCTGACGAACGATGATATTTCCGGCTCGGACAACCTCTCCGCCAAATTTCTTGACACCACGACGTTGAGCGTTTGAGTCGCGTCCGTTTCGGCTACTGCCTTGTCCTTTTTTGTGTGCCATCGTTGATGTCCAGCGATATCGCGTAAAAACTTGAATTTCTCGAGGCGGGGAGTGTATCTCAGCCGACCGGGATGCTCAAGACGCGTTCTTGAGGGTAAATAGTGAGCCAAAAGGGTCGTTTAAGGCTTTCGGGTTGAGGGATGACCAGCAACGAACAGGTCAACAGTGCCCGCCGGGCTTTTCCGCAGACCTCCTCTTGGAATTAGGGAAATCCGTACGAAGGATTCTTAACGTCGAAGTCGAAATCAGATAGCCCGACGTTCATTTCAAAGTTCCTGTACTCGTAGGATTCGATCAGTTCGCCCTGCTCAATTGGCCAGCCATAGGATCGGTAGGCCAAGACGATCTCCCTTTCGGGATCGATAACGATTTCTGCTCGACTGAAATCGCTTTCCTCTCCGGACGGCGAAGATCGCGAGATGACGATTCGCTCGACGTCGAGACCATTCCATTGGTCGGTGCCTGAAGTGACTGAGATACCTGGCTTTCCAAGGTCGGCCTTCCCCCGTTCGATGAGCGTCTCAGTGAGTTTGATGATTCCAATCTCGCTGATGGGGTAGTTCTGCCCCTGCATCGCGAGCATTCCTTCGGGTGGGAGATAGAGAGTCTTCCAGCCGAGCAGAAGCCCGGTTTCGTGAACAGCCATATCTCCGTCATAGAGATCTTCTCCCCAAATCACTTTTCGACCCGCTACATCATCCGGCGATAGGAAACGAAGAAACACGCGTCTGGGCGCATCATTAGTTTCGTTGCGTGTTCGTGTCTGAGTTTTGATCTCGATGCTAGTTTCTGGTTTAGCCTTACCATCGTCATCGGGATCCCGTTTGACGAACGTCGCTGTGTAGTCCTTTAAGGAGCTAGATAGTGTTCTGAGGGAGGACTCGGCTCTTTCGATCACATCTTCGAGCGATAGATCACCTTCTTGAGAAGTGTCCGATGGATTGATCTGGTCCGAAGCCTTAGCCACAGCCACCTCATCGATGGATGTCTCCGATCGACAGCCCAAGTGTCCCACTGCCAACAAAACAATCGAAACGCTTGTTAAGAATTTCATTGGGATCTGGCTACACACGTTGAACTGCCTATCTCCGACAGCCCTCCCAGAGGGAGGGCGAGTGAAATCGATGTCAGTCGGTGACCAAAACCTTTGCGTCCTCCAGGGAATGCGCAAGAAAATGGTAAACCCAACTTCCGCCGATAGGCTCAGAAGCCGCCTTGCATCTGGGCTTGTTGTTGCTGGACCTTCATCACGGCGGCACCGATAGCTTTTAGGAGTCCTTCGTGGATCTCGAAAGTCGTCGATTGGGTATCCATTCCTTCAGCTTCCGAGACGAAGCGAATCAGCCCGCCATCACCAGCGGCTGAGACGCCTTGAATCATCGCATCGATGACTGGATTCGGCTCGATCGATTTGGCGTAACGCAGGAAGGGCTCTAGCTTCGCTTGAAGCTGGCCGATCGGCCGTTCATCGGATGAAGGACTGGTGGAGTTATCGATGAGCTGTTTCATCTTCTCCAAACCACCCTGCCCAAGGCCAACGAAGAGCGTTTGGGCGCCCGTGCCAATGTGAAGAACTGGCTTACCGCCAAAAATCTCAAGCAGTTCATCTTCACTCTCAGGAACTTCGAAGCGTACTTCGTGAAGAGTCACGCCAGCGTACTCACCACTATTGAAGGCGAATTCGGGTGCGTCAGGTTTTCCTTCGACTTCTTTGGCAGCCGACTGCGCGATCCTGGCGGCCTCGGCTCCGTCAGCAACAAGCATTCCTGCAACCATCTGGAAACCGTCGCCTTCGAAACCAACTGACATGCCGATATCAAACACGCCACCTTCCATTGTTTTGAGCGCGAGCTCAGCAACTTCATCGGTGATCTTTTCGATGAACTCGACATCCGACTCGCTCACGCCGTTAGTTCTCAGTACCTGGCCTATTTGACCAAGTTGTACGTCGACGTTCTTTCTCGCTTGTTCAACAGCTTCTGGACCCACGGTTGCGGCGGCATGGTAGTACGCAGCTGAAGAGGGATCGATCACCGAATAGAAGCGACTTGGAGCCGGCTGCTGACTCTCGATCATGCGAGCGAGCTTCGTGCCAGCTACAGCTTTGAACGTTCCGTCAAAGACAATCTTCCGTTCGCTTTCGACAATGTTGATACCGAA
Organism: Planctomycetota bacterium; assembly: GCA_039027135.1. GTDB lineage: Bacteria > Planctomycetota > Planctomycetia > Pirellulales > Pirellulaceae > Rubripirellula. Next base: position 2,279 of record JBCCKZ010000449.1, on the reverse strand, counting down.
CGTGAGTTCATCGGTCTCATTGATCAGCTGTTCAAGCTGCTCGATGCTGGCGTTGGCGACGTCCGCGTTACCTTCGCCACCTTGTTGTCGCATGGCTTGATCGAGACCCTGTCGGATCTGACCAATCAGCATGTTCCTCAGGTCAGCGGGGACTTGTTGCATGCGAAGTCGGAAGCCGAGATCGTAATCATTTCCTAGGCCATCGAACAAAGCGTTGATATTCGTTGGGGCCAATTCGAGAACTGGTTTGGCCGACGCCGCAACGGCATAGCCATCAAGTTGCTTGAAGAAAACGGTGTTTGCACCAACGCTGATGACGTACGTCCCATCGGAAAGCGTGTCCGAAGGTCCCAGCTGAGCTTCGAGGCTTTTGAGTGCCTTGGAAATGTCAGGCGTCGGCAAAAAAGCCATTGGCTGGGGAGCCCCACCATCACCTAGCAGAACGGCGATCGCCGCAGGATTGTCTCGATCCAAGCCCTGCGTGAACATTCCTGAGAACATTCCAAACATGGCACCCAGATTTGGCTGCCCAACGGCACCGGCGACGTAATTGACATCGTTGCTTAGCTTGTTGATCGAGCCGATGCTTACGACAACGACTGGATCACTCTGACCGCCAGCTGGGGACCCGCTTTGCTTTTGTAGCGGGATTGTTGCGTCTTGGGCCTGCAGCGAAAGTAAATTCGATGCGATCAGAGTAAAAACCAACGTTGTCGCGATGACGGGGCGCGATAAGCGACCGCTGGTTCGAGGGACCAACTTCATTTCAGATTTACCTTCGTGGAGTAGCGGCAGCACGGGGAGCCGATCAATTTGCTTTGCCCGGCGAATTCAATCGGACGTCTACCAGGATAAAGATAACGCCGGGACTAGTGCAGGGCACATTTAGGTTCGATATTCGCCGTGGGAGCTCATTTCTTGCCAATGATCCTTACGTATTAACCGTTTTCGCCAGCCAACGAAGGTCGTGCAATTTTGGAGGATCCGTAAGTTGCGAGGCCCCAATTGCAACGGGATTCGCCGCATTTCCGTTGATCTGCGGAAGTTGGAGGTCCAACGTCAACCGCTAGGGCGGATCCACTTAGCCGTCAGTTGCCAGCTTTCGGAAGTAGGCCTCGATCACCTCGCGATAATGCGAGGGCATATCCTGACCCATCTTCTGCAGGGCTTGCTGGCGTTGTGCAGGGGGCAAATTGCCCCAAGCATCAGAATCCTCAATTCGCTTTCGGTCGACGTCTCCATTTCCTGAAGCATCTGCAATCTGGCTGTCTTGCATCGGATTGCCCTGTTGGTTGCCCTGGCTTCCTCCGGACTTTCCGCCCTTTGATTGGTCTGACTGTTGTTGTTGCTGTTGTTGCTGTTGTTGCTTCTGCTGCTGTTCCTCCATCTTCTCGATGAGCTCCGTCAGCTTATCGATGACCTTTTGCTCTTGGTCTTGTGTTGGTTGATCGCCACGCCCCATCGACAGCCTTCTCCTCACATCACCCATCAAACGGGAGACTTCGTCCAGAGAACCTTCTTTGTAGGGCTTCCAATCTGCCAACATCATCTTGGCGGTCTGCTTAAAGCGTCTTGGTACTTCGCCCTCAAGCCGGAGCAAATCGCGTAGGTCTTTGACGGCTTCATCTTTCTGAACCATCGCTTGATAGGCCGACGCACGGTAGAACAACGCTTCAGCAGGAAGGACCGATTTGTCGGGAGCCATCTCGGCCAAAACAGGGATTGCTTCGTCAAACAGGCGAGATTGAACCAATCGGCGACCCAGCCACGTTCGAAGTGAGGCATCGAGTCCCGATGGCATAGACCGCATGGCATCGTAAATCTCTGAATCCGGATCGAATAATGCGCCGGCCGTTTGTAGATCGTCTTCGGACGCCTGCAGAACTCGATCAACGACTGGCAGATGAAGGGCCATGCCCATCACATAGGCATCGAGCTGGTCAAGATGGTCGACCGTGATGAATTCATCGAGCTTGACCGTGTGGTCGCTCAGATCTTGGAGAGAAACACCGAGCTCACTAAGGTGCTGTTGGAAGCTACGAGCGAACAAATCGTCACTCAAGGGGGCGCGATCTGCGGCTTCGTCCGGGAGGTCGGTGGCGGGTTTTTCCTGCCCAACCTTCTCATCAGTTGACTTTGAGCTTGCTGGCTCCCCGTGGACTGTGTTTGCTAGCAAAAAGAAGGTCCCGCAAACGGCAAGCCAAATCCAAAAAATGGCGACTTTGCTTCGTTGTGCTCTTTGTGCTTGCATTGAATGCGAGCATTCTGGGCAATCGATC
>JBCCKZ010000448.1:0-5204 GCA_039027135.1 Planctomycetota bacterium | reverse complement strand
TTTGACCTGGTCATGGGCTTGCTCGGCAGCGTGGACTTGGCTCCGTTTGGCGGTAATTCAATCGTCGTTGACGCGGTCTTTTTGGTAATTGCTCTGCTACTGGCATTCATGAGCTGGACGACGCTTCGGGAGCAGCGTTAGGGCCAGGCCACCGAGCTAAGGCCCTAAGAAACCGCTGCTACTTTTCCGAGTACCGATCCAGATCTGCAGCGATCTTCTCTCGAAAAATCTTACTGTTGTGACGGATGTCGACGGGAAGCGGTCGCGAGGCAAGACGAATATCGTCAATCTTCATCGTGATTGGATTTCGCTTCGCTAAATCCAAAAGCTCTTCGAGGAGCTTTTGACGATCACGCTCCGTTTTTGGCCAGTGCTCTTTTATTGGCTCAACAACGATCATGGGGCTCTGGTTGGGTTTCTCACCCAAACCGATCAACGCGGACCGATACACGCGAGAATGTTGATTGATGATGGACTCGCAGGGAACGGTGAACCAGGTCTTCTGTCCGACGACGCGATGTGTTTTACGTCCACAAAACCAAAATCGATTGTGAGAATCCAAGTACCCCACATCTCCCATGCGATGCCAGATCCGTTCACCGTCTCGCACCTTGTGGGCTGAATTCTGGTCGGCTCGGACCACGTACTTTTTCGTAACCATCGGTCCAGTGACCATCAGCTCACCGATTTTTCCTCGTGGGAGCTCTTTAGCAGACTCAATCTCCTCGATTGGATTGTCATTGATTTCGATGACTCGCCAATCGACTTGGTCGAATCGATTCCCAACGCAGACGCCCTTCCCTTTTGCCGCTGCGGGTCCGGTCTCAGCAATCACCGGCCGAGCTTCTATCGAAGCGATTGGCAGGGCTTCGGTTGCTCCATAAGGAGTATGAATTTCGGCTTCTTCATGAAGTAACTGCCGCAACGCCCCAAGTGTTTCCGCGGGAACCGGCGCTCCCGCTGAAAGCACTCGACGCAAAGTTGGAAAAGGTTGCTCAAATCGATTTTGCTTGGCCCATCGCACGACGGTGTTCCACAGCGCCGGTGATCCAAATGCTTGATCACACTCCCATTGGGCTGCCGCCTCCGCTAGACGCCTTGGGTTGACTTCAGCCGGGCGTGTTGGGTCCATATCGGGAATGATGGTGGTGACGCCCATCACAGCATCAAATAGTCCAAAGAGCGGAAAGCACGCCAGGTCGCGACCTCCTTTATGAATGTCATACCGCTCTCGAATCAAATCGACTTGAGCATGAAAAGTGCCATGGCTGTAGGCGACACCTTTGGGTGGTCCCGTCGATCCGGTTGTGAAGATGACCGCTGCAGGATCAATTCGCTGGCGAGAGGGTATCTCAACTTTTGAATCGCTACCCAGCGATTCGATTTGGGCGAGGGTATAGCCACCCCAAAACCATTTACGTCCAACGGTGACATTCAAAGACGCATCGGGAAAACGCGATCGCAAGATCGACCGAATCGCTTGAGCCTTAGGGATCCCAACGAATCCATTTGGCTTTGCATCGGCCAGACACTGGATCAAGTGCTTGCGTCCCATACCGGGGTCGATCAACACAGCAACGGCCCCCGCCCTGAGCAGGCCGAAACAGATCGTGATGAACTCGGCGCCGAAGGGCACTAACATGGCCATCCTTTGCCCCGGCTGAAGGCCGGATTGGATGAGGCCTCTCGCGATCTTGGTCGCACGCTGATCAAGTTCAGAAAAGGTTGTGATCGAATAGGAACGCTCGCTGCCATCGCGCGACGGCGGCCCCGACGGCTCGGCAATGGCGATGGCACCGCCCACGAGCCCAGCGATCACGCCCAGCCGCGCGGCAATGTTCCCATCATCGACAAGCGATCCCGCCTCGGCGTCCTTTAGAGACATACGTGACCTCGGTTCGACGCTGATCCGAGTTTCATCAATTCATCGGCCAAGATGTCGGCGATCGACTCCTCGCGAACCGCCTGTGTGTACTTCCATCCCGGAACGGCGTTCACCTCGATCACCGTTGGCAAGCCATGTTGATCGAGCGCAAAGTCGATGCTTCCAAAGAACAGGTTCATTTCTCGGGCTATTTCATCTGCCATCGTTGCCCACTCCGCAGGGACATGCTCGACCGTATGAACGCGTCCACCTTGACTAGCGTTGGATCGGAAATCTCCATCGTTGTGACGCGAAACAAAAATCTGTCGCGCACCAATTTGTAGCACGCGAATCTCACGTTCGATCTTCGGAATGAATCGCTGCACGTAGAAAACACGTTGCAACTCATCCAAAGCCGCGAAAGCTGTCCAGGCCAGCTCTCGGTCGCCAATACGCATGATCCCGCGACCCTCACCACCAAAGAGCGGTTTGACGACGACATCGCCGCCAAAGGTGTCAAAGGCTCGCATCGCTTCGGCACGATTTTGAACAACATGCGTATCCGGCACTGCGAATCCAAGCCGCGCAACGATCGCCAAGGTGGTGAGTTTATCAATCGCCCATTCGAGCGTACTCGGCGAGTTTACAATCAAAGGCCCCGAGCCACTCGCATTCAGCTCGTGAAGGACCGCCAACCGAGTAGTGATTTGTTCCAGATTCCCCGCTGGCATGGTTCGAGATAGCACTCCGGCGAACTCGGATAGATTGGTGACTCCTTCAAGACCTTTCGACGTTACACCGGGCTTAGATTCTGTGACTGAAGATTGAGCCTCACATTGACACTGCAACACCACCCGATTGGCGTCGATGTGAACTGCGAGTGATTCGTATTTCGCGTGAGTCAACTCGCAGCCATGACGGGCCAAAGCATCGCGAGTCTGTTTGTAGTGCCATCCTCTGCCGCCGCCGAGATAAAGCCAACGCTCACTCACGACGAAAACGATTCACGAAGCAATTCGGGCAGGATTGTTCCGGCTGAATAGCTCCGACCTGTCTTAAGGCTATGCATGTTGACTATCGCCGGCGAAAACAACATGGGATCCACCTTGTAGAAGTCGTAGTCATACGACTTAAAAGTCTGCGCAAATGGTCGCCCATGATCATCGCTGGCACTACTTGGAACTCGATCAACGACCTCGTTAATCACATCGTCATCACACTCGACAAAGAGGTCCACGGTACCGCCGTACAGAATCGCGTCATTCGTCCGGCCGATCCCCCCCACCATGTCGCCAGGCTTCGCGGGCGGACAAATCGGTGCGTTCCCGCTCGCTGACCGAACCGTTTCAACGTCAAAGCCAAGCTCATGAAGTTTGTGCATGGCTGTCTCGACGACACGAGCAACGACTTGGATACATCCCGCGAGGCTCGAGGTGGGAGCGATGGCAAGACGCATTTGTTCTGGCTTGACGCCACATTGAGAAGCGATCTCCTGCACTACTTTTTCATCAGGCATGACATCGGACTCAAGCACACCGGTGAGCCAGCCCTGGTGCGGCGTTGCCACGAGCCCCAGGTGCTCGAGCATAGGCTCTCGGCCACGGGCAACCCTCATCGAGCCACTTCCCATCGCAAAGAATGAATCGACCGAGATGGGCCAACCGGCATATTGGCTCGCCAAACATCCCAAAACAGGAAAATCTGTGCGCACCGAGATGCCGACAGAAGACGCGTAATTGGCCGGTGAACAGACCATCGTCTCGATGCTCGCCAGGTCGCTCATGCATAATCGAGCCAGCCAAATTCCCGCTTCGAAACCTCCCGCTGACTCTACACCTGCATCCAGAAGCACTGCCTGGCCAACGGCACGAGGCTCACACCTTGTCGATTCGAGTTGCCCCAGCCAGCTCTCGAAACATGTTGCCGCGTTTTGCCAAACCATTTGGCTTGAATGGTTGGCTTCGGTTGGCTTCGATTCACTTTTCATTCCAGCAGATAATAGGCTTGATCACTCTCAAACCCAACGGGAGGGGCCTTGCGTCCCTCGTCTAAAGTGATTGAAGTTGCGGTGTGCCCTCTCGTTACAATCTCACGATTCAGGGTTCAGGCGTATCGGTCGGGGCTTTCAACGCGAAGCTAGATGAAAATCACAACCCGAGACACCGGCATAAGTCGGAATTCTCTATCTAGCTTGCACATCGAATTGCTGAAAGCAACGGCTCGCTGAAAAGCATACGCGTCACGGCTTTTGACACTCCTTCCATTTAAGACTGTCCCCTTATGAACCGCGACGCTGACGAGACCTCATCGACCCACGCTGAGATCGATGGAATCAAACTAAAGCTGGCCCAGCCTTACGTTTCCGAGGGACAATGGATTGGTCAAAAAGATGTGCTGATGCAATTGTTGGCGTGCTGGATCACCGTGGACGACCAAGATCTTCCACTGACACCGCGTCTGGTGGGAACGCCGGGTGTCGGCAAGACCCAGTTGGCTATTGCAGCCGCGCGGTACCAGGATCGCCCGCTTTACATCTACCAATGCACCGCGGACACGCGCCCCGAAGATCTGTTGGTGACGCCCGTTCTCTCACAGGGGGGACAAATCTCCTACCACGCCTCACCGCTGGTAACGGCAATGATTCGAGGCGGCGTTTGTCTTTTGGATGAGGGCAACCGTATGAACGAGAAATCTTGGGCGTCATTGGCACCGCTTCTCGACGGACGGCGTCTGGTTGAGTCGATTGTCGCCGGCATCACCATCAAAGCTCATCCCGAGTTTCGTTCGGCGGTCACCATGAATCAGGATGAATCGACCTTCGAAATCCCGGACTACATCCTTTCGCGGCTCCAACCCACACTGCAGATTGGGTTTCCGAGCAAGCAAGACGAAATGGCGATCCTCCAATATCACCTACCTTTTGCGGAAGCTGAGCTGCTGGCGATGACGGTCGAGTTCCTGCAGCGAAGCCATCAACTCAAGCTGGATTTCTCGCCGCGCGACGGTCTGAATCTGTTGCGATACGCCATCAAACGGATTTCCCAGGATCCCGATCATCCGGTCAGTCGCGAATCGGCGTGGCAAGAGGCACTCCAAAAGTGCCTGGGCGAAGATGCAGTCGACTTGGAGAACCTGGCCAAACGACAACGACAATCCCTCGGCGGTGACGCCGTCCCGCTTGGTTTAGCGGATTTATTCTTTGAATCTGACGATCCTATGCATCCTGATCGTGAAGACGACGAAGACGGCTTTGACGATGAAGACGACTGAATTGTCCGCCAAGTTGGGGCAAGAAAACGCCCTTGCAAGGGTGCGGCGTGGTTGTACAATCCGGCCAGAA
>JBCCKZ010000447.1:0-5231 GCA_039027135.1 Planctomycetota bacterium | reverse complement strand
CCAAGCCACTCGAACACACGTTTATTAAACCGGCCGATCCAACGAAATGATAAATCCACAAGATTGGGGTTCGCGGCGATGAAGAGCGTTCCAAAGACGCCAACAGTCAGCATTGGAACAAGGACGGCTGAGACGCCATGATGGGCGCGAAGTGGTGGCACCACTTTGGGTGACACTCGAACCTGCGCGAATCGAATCGCACCAATCCAACTGGAGTCCAAGATCCATCGGAGTCCTTCGATCACCCAGGGGCGAACACCGCTAGCAGCCATCGAGCAAGCCACAATCAACACGAGAGCTGAAATCACGGTTGTCGGATGTCCTTGCCAAACCAGGCGAATTGCGATTGCCGCGAGCAGCGCGCCTGTCAAAGACAGTGCCAGCACACGCGGGCGTTTATCGCTGGCAATCCGAAAAATGAGAGGCGAAAGGAGTGCGAATACCGCCAAGCTAACGTAAGAAGGGTGGCGGAAAATCAAAATGTCAGCTGCCACCACCCAGCAGATTAGGGCTATCGAGAGCGGGCGACTCCAGTGAACCCTCGCGATCGAACCAACTTGACTTGAAACACTCTGGGCGTGGACGGGCGTTTCCATGGGATCTCCAATGACTCAGAGCAGAGTCGAAGCTGATTTCAGAAGCGATCTTCGTATTGTATGCTTGGCAAAGCGATTCAGATCTTTTCAAACTCGCAAAACCTGGGATTTGCGCTTCGAAAGATGACTCAGCTTGAGCTTCTCCGTTTCGCTTCCAGCCGCTTTGATAGGCTGGAGATTCCTTGGATGATCGTTGGTTCGCACGCGTCGAGTTTCTATGGGGTTCCTCGAAGCACCCACGATATTGATGTGGTCGCGTTCATCGACGACAACGTGGTTAGGACGTTGGTTGAATCGATCTCGAGCGAACGTCATTATTTGAGTGAAGCCGCGATCCGTGAAGGAAGGATGGCAAAGCTCATTGATACCCAGACAGGCGATAAGCTCGATATCTTTCTCGCAGAAAAGGGCTCTGTCGATTGGGAGTCGCTGAAACGTTCCAAGCCCATTTTGATGCTTGGCGGCGATTACCCTTTGATATCGGTGGAGGATCTCATCCTTAGCAAGCTACGTTGGAACGCGATGTCGGGAGATTCAGAAAGGCAGCTAGCCGACGTGAGAGGCGTCATCCAGAGACAATTTGCTAAGCTGAAATGGAGTTATCTGCGGGAAATGGCTAGCGGTGTTGGCCTACTTGCCCAGCTTGAGAGTCTTCGGCGATCGGTTGAATCGGACATTGAATGAGCTACGAAAGTGATCCCGAACGCGAAATCCTATCTTCGACGCAGGCGGGGCGAGAATCTCTTCGTGTCTTGAGAAGAACTCTCGACCGACAAAGTGGCCAAGCTCGTATCGCGAAGGCGTTCGAACTTACGAAGATGAGTCGAGAGGTGATGCGTGCGGGGTTGCGTCACGATCATCCGAATGCCCCTGAGGGCGAGATTGCGGAACTTGAGTTCGAGCAGATGATGCGCATTCACTCTTTACCTAAGCGTCTTGCAGAAGAGGTTCGAGAGCGACGGCGTCGCTGGCTAGAGTCGCTCGGGCAATCGGATCCGTGATCAGTCTTCCGAACGCGCCAGCGTGATTAGCATGGGATCCAGCAATTCTTTGACACCCAGATGGCGAAGCATGTTGATTAGTTGCGCGGTCGTGTAGTGGGCATGAGTGCAAACATGAAGAAGGACATCCATTAGCGAGGTTGGCCGACGCTGACCAAAGTGAGAACTTGTGCTGACCTTATAGATATCTTGAGGCAGATCGTCTGCGTTCAACCCCGATAGATACTCATCCCATCTATCGTCGAGCGTCTTCCATCGCGTCTGCAACTCTTCCATGGTGGTCATGCCGCCTTCGGCAAGTTGGTTGCCCACAAGCTGGTCCGGAAGATCACCTGGAAAGACCGGATTCTCATTGCCCAAAAGTGTTTCAAGCCAAATGTATTCCGCTCCCATCAGGTGAAGGAGTGTCCTCCAAACGGAGCCTTGGCCAATCGGGAAATGCTGCTTCAGCTGCTCGTCAGTCAAGTGACCACACGTGGCGATCAACTTTGAATTGACCCAGCAACGATGTTGGTGGAGACGCAGGACTGGAGTTAATGCATCCATGGAGGCTTACCTGATCAGTGGTCATTTGACGGAGATGGCCGCACCCTCGGTCGTACTTCTCACGTAGATAACGCCATCCGCATAGGCCGGAGTGCTCCAGCACTTACCCGAGACGACTTTTCGGCGTGCAATCGGTGCAAATCCGTCGGGCGTTGCGGGTGTGATGACCAGTTCGCCGGAGTCGGAAAGGACGACAAGTTGATCGCCAATAAGAATGACGTTTCCAGGCCCAAAGCCTCGTTCGGACCAGATGATCTTGCCGGTTGAAAGTTCCACACATTGAAGCGGAGCCTTGCCGTACTTCTTGAACTCATAGATCCCGTAGAGATAGCCATCCTTGTAGACTGGCGTGCTCCAGTGATTCATCAATTTGTTGGATTTAAACCAAAGCTCATCGACCGAGCCATCTTGCTTGACTTCAAAAAGACCCGCGCCAACGTTGTATCCAGCAGAACAATAGACTCGGTTTCCGGCAACCACCGGAGCCGCCGCTGAGGAAGTGCTGAATGGGAATTGGGCACGCCACAAGATTTCACCGTTCTGGATGCCGACCGAAACAAGGCCGCTCTGAGTGAAGAAAATCGCCTGCGGCTTTCCATGAATCTTCGCCAGTGTGGGGGACGCGTGAGTGATGATTTCGTCGCCGACTGCCCATACGACATCCCCGGTCTTCTTGTCCAAGCCGAGAAGTGATTGGCCGGGGCCACCTCCGCCAACAATGACAATTCGATTGGTCACCAGTGGCGCCGAGGCATTCTCCCATTTGATGTTACGCCCTTCGTTTTGGGTGAGTAGGTCACGCTTCCAAACGAGCGATCCGTTGTTTGCCTCGACACAAAAGACAGTCATGTTTGCATCAAAGACGTAGACATGGTCGCCGTCGATGCGTGGCGTCGTTCGTGGCCCATCGCCACCGCGGTTTCCTGGAGCGCCCGCGTCTCCGCCGCCACGACCATAGTCAACCGTTGCCAGATCGAAGGTCCAAAGTCGGTCTCCCGTTTCTCGATTGAACGCAATGAGCCTCGCGGTCTTCTTGCCGTTTTCGGTCTCCGTTCCAATCGTGATGGCTTTGGTTTCATCGACCGCGAACGACGAGAACCCACTCCCCGTCGGGGCCTTCCAAAGAACATCGAGATTGGCGTTTCCATTCGTAACGGGCAACGTCGCATCGGATACGCCGTCACCAATCAAGTTCCGGTAACCCGGCCACGAATCGCCCAGTACGACGGGGGACCCAGCGAGCATCGTTGTCGCAATGAGAATCAATGCAGCCATGCCAAGTTTTCGAATCATGCGACTTACCAGAAAAAACGAGTGAGGTGGTAGAAGACGGGGGCGCCAAAGCAGATGTTGTCAATTTGATCGAGAACGCCCGCGTGACCTTGGACCAAAGTTCCCGTATCGGTTACGCCGCGATCACGTTTGATCGCACTCATGGTAAGCGTTCCAGCGCACGCCATCACGGTAATGACGGCACCCAGCAATCCAGCTTCCCAAGGGTAGAAGGGGGTTGCCCAGCTGAGTGCTGCCGCGGCGAGGCCCGTGGTCACCATTGAACCCAGAAAACCCTCCCAAGTTCGAGAGGCGTTGATTTTTTCGGCAATGACATGATTTCCGGCCAAACGACCCCAACCGCGTTCAAAAACCGATGCTAGTTGAGCGATCAGAATGAAGAAGATCAGCACGGCAACGTTGCTGCCCGACCATGCCGTGCCGTCACTTCGACGCAGGCTTAGGTCCAAGACCGCCGGCGCGTAGCTGAGCGAATAAACACAGATCAAAAGCCCGGACTGAATCTTGGCGCTTCGTTCAAGGAATCGCTTGTAGTCACCCGCGATGGCGGCGCGAGCCGGTATGAAAAGGCTCGCGTAAACGGGGATCATGATGCTGTAATAGTCGTAGTAATCAACGGCATCTCCTCCCGCCCAAGCGGGAGGTGTGCTGCCGAGCAAGATCAGCCCATATTGCAACGGCGTGAAGATAAAAAACACCCAAAATAGGGCACGATGATCGCCGCGTCTTGTCGGCGTCATCGTAATGAATTCTCGCAGCGCCCAAAAAGATAAGAATCCAAACAGCAAGACGACGCCTCCGCGATGCATCAAGAATGCAAGTGCAAACAGAATCAACATGATCCACCAAACTCGCAGCTTCCTTTGGAAGCGAGCCAGCGGTGCAGACGCAACGAAACCATATTGCCGTCGTCCTAGCCACCAAGCGACTAACGAAGAGATCGTCAGTGCGGCAAGAACCAATCCAAGCAATACATAGGTTGCTGGTTGGTGCCAAGAATCGACGGGTAGTGACGGTGTGTTCAAAAAGAATCACAAATGCTCTGATAAGGCAGCTGAGCTTGTGCCGCTCGCCAGGTTTCGCATCGCCCTCTGGGCTTTGAAGCAAATTTGGGCATCGAAACAACTTTGGATGTTGAAACTGCTGGATTTGCATTGCCGGAGACCCTAGGTCGCATCGCTTTGCTCCAGTTGCTGCAAGACTGCTTCGCCCATCGCCTTCGTGCCGATGGATTCGCCACCTCGAGCAATATCGGCTGTGCGAAGTCCAGCCGCCAAGACACTTTCAACGGCATTCTCAAGAGCTGTCGCTTCTTCATTCAATGAAAGAGAATGTCGCAGCATCATGGCCGCAGCCAGGATGGTCGCGAGCGGGTTAGCGATATCCTTGCCAGCGATATCGGGCGCCGAACCGTGGATCGGCTCATAAAGCCCTGGACCTCCATCACCCAACGAAGCTGATGGCAGCATGCCCAGTGAACCCGGCAACATTGAGGCTTCGTCGGTCAGGATATCTCCGAACATATTGCCGGTCACAACCACGTCGAAGTCCTTGGGGCGATTGATCAGATGCATTGCCATCGCATCGACTAACACAACCTCATACTCAATATCGGGGAACTCTTGTTCCATGACTTCAGCGGCCGCTTGCCTCCAAAGTCGACTCGGTTCAAGAACGTTTGCCTTGTCGACGCTAACCAGGCGACCGTCGCGATCGCGTGCCGCAGCCGCGGCGAGGCGAACGATCCGTTTAACCTCATGGTTGCTGTAAACCATTGATTGATGGGCGGTCTCTT
>JBCCKZ010000446.1:0-5233 GCA_039027135.1 Planctomycetota bacterium | reverse complement strand
GGACGTGTCGCCACCAGCGATCGCAAAACCAAACTGCTCAGCCGCCTCAAAAATGCCCTCAAAGACTTCACCCGCAATTCTCGTAGCGTTGTCGCGGGGCAGGGCACCGGCCACCAAAATGCTTGACGGCCAAGCCCCGCGACAACGCTACGAGAATTGCGGGTGAAGTCTTTGAGGGCATTTTTGAGGCGGCTGAGCAGTTTGGTTTTGCGATCGCTGGTGGCGACACGTCCACCTACGATGGACCGCTTTCGCTAACGGTGACGGCGATTGGAGAGGTTCCCGAGGGCTCAAACGCGTGGACTCGAGGTGGAGCGAAAGTTGATGATGTCTTGTTGGTGACCGGACCCATTGGTGGGTCAATCCTTGGTCGTCATTTGCGACCCAATCCGCGATTGGAATTGGCACGAACGCTTCAGCAATCCGTTGGAGTCTCGGCGGCCATTGATATCAGTGACGGGCTTTCACTGGATATGGATCGTCTGCTGGCTCGGAGTGGAGTCGGTGTTGAACTCGATGTCGATTCGATCCCAATCCATGAAGATGCGATTCGCTTGGCGGAGCAAACCGGCAGGACAGCTTTTGATCATGCTTGGAGCGACGGCGAGGATTTTGAGTTGATCCTGACGATGGCATCGGAGGAGTTTGAGAAGTTAGTCGACTTGGACTTGCAAAGCCCCGTTTTTCCGATCGGACGCGTCACCAGCCGGACAGGTCTATGGAAACTCGAAGACGGACGACACGAACGTCTGCCACCGAAGGGATTTGAGCATCAGGAATGATGTTCAAATGAACTGATCTTCTCTCCACCAAGGCATAACCGTCTTCATGGGCTAGTTAACGTCGAAGGGACGCAAGTCGCGCAATCAAAGTGGTGAAGATATCAATGCCTCCGAGGAGATTAACGACTCGCCACTCACCAAACACCCGATTCACTCAATTGCTTCTTCACGGTTCCCGCCCAATCCTTGTTTGCCGCGGGAGAAGCGGGCGAAGGATGAAGGATGCGACTAATCGCGATGCCTTCTAGCTTTGAATTCTCGATGACCCGCTTTAAACAAGCTTCTGCGTAGGCGCCAACACCCACCGCGTGCCGAGGTGAAAGCGTCCGCAACACGCGATGCAAGTGTTTGTCACACGCCTCGTCGAGAGGCTGGCGTTCGCCCGCCGGCAATTTGTCGGGAGTCCGATTTCGACCACTCGACTCCATGAAAACGAGTGGGCAGTAGTTGACGACAAAGTGACGCTCGAAAAACTGATCAGCCGAGTCAAAACGTTCCGAAAACAGACCCCATAAACGGCGACCGCTGACTTCGCTTCGCGAACAATTAAATCCCTCAATGGGACGTTTGGGATGCTCTTGTTCAGGTCTTTGAACGTTCTCTTCGATACCTAGCCAGTCTCTGACGGCGCTGATCTCCCCGAAAGGAACTCCAGTTTGAGCCATTCCCCAGGGACCAGGGTTCATGCCCAATAAAATGACCTCTGTTGCTTTCGATGCCTTTTTCAAAAACTTGCAATGGCTTTTCCAAGCGTATTCCAAGGGGTTGTAGACATGTGTCACTGGATCAGCGAAGTCAAACTGACGCAGTGTTGAGCTGAGTTCTCTTGCGGCATCAACGAGCGTTCTCATGTCTTGTCTTTCGGCTGCCAAGCTTCCAATATCATGATTTTCTGCCAGATCTTTCGAGACAAGCTCGTCGTCAATTGTTCGACTTCGCTAACCGCTGCTAACGCGGCGGGGTCATCGAACTTTTGAACATACAACGCGGCCAATTTTCCAACGAGCGAGAGCATCTCACTGCAATAGTCCAAGTATCGATTGAGCTGGAACGGTGTCATCGTTCGTGTCGGTGAATGCTCGGTTCGCTCCCAATCGCGTGCTGATCTTTCGGGGTTCTTGGTCAGTTGGTGCATGTCGACCACGTGCGCAACCGCTCGTAGCTCGTGAATAGCCTGAATGGCACGTCGCCGCTTAATGCGTCGATCCAAAGAAACGAGAAAGAAGATCGCCAAAACAAAAAAGATGATGTCATTGAGCCCCGCTTCGACGATTGCAATCCAATCTAGCGGGCGAACATCGTCTGCGTCCATGCTTCGAATCGCGTAGCCGATCGTAATGGCGAGGCCCAAAACCATCGCTGATGCCAATAGTAGCGTTACGATACGTATCGGCCAATTCGGTTGGTTAATTGAACGAGCACGCTGAGAGGATTGCTGGGCGATCAATAATAATTCGCCACATAGCGCGGAGAGTCCCGATCCCGGAAATCGTTCTTCAATGCGCCGTCGCAAGACTGCGATCGTTTCAATGACTCGATCATGTTGCAGAAGGACCGGTGAAGGCTTGTGATCGTTCAAACGGCGAAATACTCCTCGATCGCATCAAACAACATTGACTCGTCAGGGCGATCTTTCGTCCACACTTCAACGGCATTTGCAAGCACTTCGGCGAGCATCTGGTGGCTGCTGCCAACGTACAGCCGAAACGATTTCAAAGGATCAATCTCGTGAGCGCTGAAGTTCATCAGCAAAGGTTGTTTCGGCGAGCTGGCCGATTTAGCTAAGTCGAGGTCCTCCGCGTCTATGGGTTTACCACCGGGCGGCAAAATTACGAGATTGGCTTCTAGGAGATCGCTGACTTCGAGCGATTGAGTGATAGGGATATCGAGAGACTCAATGGCTTTCATCCAAGCATCAAGTTCGCAATCCAACGTCTTCGACGAATCGAGTTCTCCGAAGAGGACGGCGGAGATAGACTCCGCCTTTAGCGTCCCAGCCTCTGAAGTCTCAATTGCTGAATTCCCTGAGTTCGGACTTTTTGGTTTGGGAGTCTTCTCAAGTTGATTGCTTAGCCACCCTTGGCGAAGGGAGATCGGTGAAAGCTCGCCGTCATCATCGCGGCTCCACATATCATAGGCCTGAGGTTTCGAGTCACCCCCCTTGGATGGGTCTGCCAGATTACGCGCGTTGGAAAGCGTCGAATCTAACCAGACGCCGTGAAACCCAAGCACATCGAGCCCGGCCATCGCTTTATCAAAGTCCTTTGGAGCAACGTCGAATGAGGATACTCTCCAGTCCTTGCCGATACTTTTCAGGGCGCGTTCGATTGCCAATTGACTTGGGTTACCCGCTATCGGGTGGCCTAAAATTGCCAAACAGGGTTCAGTAATTCCTTCCATGCGTCCAGTTTAGCAATTCCTGTGAATTCCGAACCACCACATCCGACTCTCGCCGCCAAGTTGCAGGGTACTCTTTGGTGCGTCTTATTGACGTGTCTCTTCGCCGTTGCAATGAGTAGCACGTCATTGCCACCTGATGGTGTTGTGTTTGCACCTCGGCAGCCTTGGCATAACGTCTTGGTTGGCACCTCATTTGGTTTAATCTCTGGTTGGACTTGGCTCAGTGCGGCTTACACGCGAGCTTCTTTCCGGCTGGTCGTAAGGCTTTTAGTTCTCGGCATAGTGATCGGCTTGAAATGGAGAATGACGGCTCCGTTCGCCGGTGATGGCAATCGCTGGGTACTGTTTTCAGAAACGGGAAACTGGATAGGCGGATTCATTTTGATGTTGATGTTATCTCAGGTGGTCATGCAGGCTGCGATCCGCGCGCCTGATTTTTTTAGGCTTGCGAATTCATCGTTAAGAAGATTTCAGATTGCCGATGTCGCGAGTTTGACATGCCTGGCAGCGTTTGTGATGGCTTGGGTGAAGTGGCTTGGTTCGCCGAATCAGATTTGGGCCTTTTGGTGGGTCGAATCGATTTTTGCGGTTGCGTTGTCGTTCCTGGCTTCGTTGGTTTTTAAGTCGCGTGATGCCGAAGGCAAGTTGTTCTGGCTCTTCACGCTGTGCCAGCTATTGTGTGCTGGGGTGCTCTATTCCGGTTTTGTTTTGGCCGACCATGAGTTTCTCGGGCAGACTCCTCCGCCGTTTCTATGGCGAATCTATGGTCAGGCGATGACGGGATTTATGGCTGCCGTCCTGGCATTTCGTTTCGTCTCGAGATGGGGGTGCATCGCCCATGTGCGGCGTCCAGCTGGTAGCCGGAACAATCCGCAGGATCCCTCGGATCACGACCAAGCTTATAAAGCTAAGATCGTTCGATTTCCGGGTCGATGAGACGAATGAGCTGCTTCGGGACGGCGTTCGCTGGCTGTTTCTGGAAGACGCCCATGCCACCGTTCGAGATGCAAGGATGCAAATGAAGATGGTAAAAGATTTGCGTTTAGGGCGTTTGATCGCCGTGACCTTCGTCGGTATAGCCGCTTCATTCGCGATGCGGCCTGCTTCGGCTCACCATCCGGATCGCGAAAACCAGCGAGTGCATCAGAGGATCGATCTCATCGGTCCCGTGGGCAATCGTTTGCCACCCGGTCATCGGCGCCGATACAACCGGCCGTCGAAATTTATGGGATGGGTGGCTTATCAGATCGCGCCAGCTAGCCGGGAAGCGATGGCCTACCATCGCGCATCGCATCTTGGCTATTACGATGGCAATCACCCGAGGATGGAAACGCACTACTTCTTTCCAAAACCCTACGAAGTGCTGCCGATTGGAGCTCGACGACAACGTGAGAAGCTCGCCGGCGATGGTATGCTTGAAGAAACGACGACTAAAACAAACGATTGAGGCCGTTGAGCGCCGCGACGCGATACGCTTCGGCCATCGTTGGATAGTTGAAGGTCGTTTCGGTGAAATACTCGATCGAGTTGCTGGCCGCGTTGGGGCTCATCACGCTCTGACCGATATGAATAATCTCTGAAGCATTCGACCCAAAGCAATGGACGCCGAGGACTTCGAGAGTCTCGCGGTGAAAGAGCAGCTTTAGCATTCCAACGGTATTGCCGGTGATCTGAGCACGCGCAAGGCTTTTGAATTGTGCTTGCCCCACTTCGTAAGGCACGCAGGCTTCTGTCAGCTCACGCTCAGTTTTACCGACTGACGAAATCTCAGGTGACGTGTAGATGCCAGTGGGAATGTCATAAAGACGCAAATTGCCGGCGACCTCGCCCAAGATGTGCATGGCTGCGGAGCGTCCCTGCGTGTAAGCGGCGCTAGCAAGCGATGGGACTCCAATCACATCGCCAACAGCATAGACGTGATCGAGCTTCGTTTGGAAATGCTCATCAACCTCAATTTGACCTCGGTTGTTAGGCTCAATTCCGATGTTCTGCAAACCCAAGTCTTCGGTGTTACCGCTTCGGCCATTGGCCCAAAGGAATGCATCCGTTTT
>JBCCKZ010000445.1:0-5268 GCA_039027135.1 Planctomycetota bacterium | reverse complement strand
TGAATTTTTCGGCCAAATGTTGACCCGGTGCCTCCGCGGCTACGCCGCATCCGGCTCACTAATCAACGACGCTTCTCGCGTTATCTGACTTGGGTAGATACCAATACCCCGTGGGATGGTAAGTCCAACAGTCAACCGCATGTCGAGTTTCTGCTCACCGTGAATCCTTCTGTTGCCCAGCAGCGTCTTTCTGAAGGATGGCGAGTTCATCAGGCGGGCGACGTCACCTCGGCGGAGGTGGTTTATCGCTCCGTCATCGATGCTGTGCCAAAGAACGTTAACGCTTGGATCTATCTGGGCATTGCGTTATTTGATCAGCGTCGTTTTGAAGAATCCGTTGATGCCTACAGGATGGTTTTGCGTCCATCGACGCGCAATCCCATTGGCTGGAATAATCTTGGCAATAGCCTCCGGATGCTCGGGCGAATCGAGGAAGCTGACGAAGCGTTCTCTCGATCGATCGACCAAGATCCAGAGTATCTTTCTCCGCTAAAGAATCGAGGGACTCTTTGGGTCTGGAGTGGCGAGATAGCTAGGGGTTTGCAGTGGTATCAAGAAGGATTGCAAATCGAACCGAATGAGGCGGAGCTGCATCGCAACATCGGGGTCATCGAGATGTTACGAGGCAACTTCGATTTAGGACTAAAGGAGTATCGATGGCGTTGGAAGATGCCAGGGCTTCAGCGTCCTAAGTCTTCGGCAACACTGTGGCGTGGTGAAGAGCTTCGTGGTAAGTCGTTCTTGCTTTATCCCGAGCAGGGCTTGGGAGATGCCGTTCATTTTGTTCGCGTTGCCAAGACACTGGCCGACCGTGGAGCAAAAGTCTATTTGCATGACGAGCAGCGCCGTGTAGATCTATTCAGTTCGGTGACCCAAAGTTTGGGCGTGGATCGTTTGGTCATCGATGGGTCACGTGTTCCAACTGCTGATTACCAAGCGTCAATGATCGAGGTCTTGGATCTACTCTATTTTCGAACGGGAGAACTCGGCTTCGCCGATGAGCTATTTGAATCAAGAAGTGGCTACATCGATGTATCTAGTGATCTTATTGATTATTGGCGTAAGTGGCTCACTCATTCGATCGGAGACGGTCTGCGTGTTGGGGTAAATTGGCAAGGTAATCCGGACCACCAGGCGGATGTATATCGGAGTGTCGCGTTGAGAACGCTTCGTCCGCTATTTGAGATGGATAGAGGCAAGATTGAATGGATCTCGTTGCAGTTTGGTCATGGCCAGGAGCAGATCGAGGCTGGAGACCCACTGACGATCTTGCCATCGCATGTGGATGAAGGCTCAGCGATGACGGATACTGCTGCGATCCTTCGATCGCTTGACGCAGTGGTCACGACAGACACTTCATTGGCTCATTTGGCTGGAGCCATGAATGTTCCCTGTCACTTGATGCTTGGCAAAGTGCCAGATTGGAGATGGGGCTTGGATGGCTCGAGCACGTCCTGGTATCCATCGATGCAACTACATCGTCAAAAGCACTTTGGCGATTGGGGCTCGGTGGTGGAGAGCGTTGTGGACTCTCTCAAACGCGATACGATTGCCTAGACGTTGTGGCGTCATCGGCTAAGGCATTACCCTTTCAGATCAATAAGAGCTCATCCGAACAATTTTCAGCCGACGGGGTGCTAGCCCGCGGTTCCCACCGTAACCCAACGCTTGAGCGTTTCGTCTGAGGTTCTCGTGTAGGTGCTAAGCCTTTTGAACCGAAGCCTCGTGATGTCGCGAGAAGAAACCGAGTACTTCCTTTGGTAGTGAACGGAGATGAAGATCTTGTTGGGGAAATGCAATCTCGATGTCCGCGGCACGAAACTTGTCGTCGATCGCGTGATGAAGGTCATTGAGGACCTTGAGGCGAAGATCGAACGATTGCATGAACACTCGCAATTTGAAGTTCAGCGTGTTGTCACCGAACTCTTCGAAGCTGACTAACACGGGTGGTTCGTCGAGCACGTCCGGATGTTCTGCAGCGGCTTCCATAAGAAGCTTCCGTGTGAGACGGGTGTCGCTACCATAGGCAACGCCAACAAAGATGGTCAGACGTTGAACATCATCACTTCGGGTCCAGTTGAGCACCTTTCCGGTAATAAACTCTTTATTTGGGACGATGTAGTCTTTTCTATCAAAGTTGGTAATCGTCGTGGCTCGAATTCGAACCTTGGTAACGAAACCTGTGACGCCATCGATCTCAACCACGTCGCCAACACGGACGGGACGTTCAAACAAGATGATGATGCCGGCGATGAAGTTGGCAAACATTTCTTGCATGCCAAACGCAAGCCCAAATGTCAGGGCGGTAGCCATCCACTGAACTTGGTCCCAGTGCAAGCCGATCAGCCGAGCCGAGAAGATAATGCCAGCTAATACAATGGCGTAGGAGACGAGCGTCGTGATTGCATAACGCATGGACCGATCAAGCGGTAAGCGGCTCAATACGGCGAACTCAAGAAGTCCCGGTAAGTTGTAGACTGCCGCGATCGTAAGCCCAACGATAATCAAACCCAAAGCCACGTCCGCGATCGTAATGGGATCAACGACCGTGCGAACTTCCGTTCTGGTTTCACCGTTTTCTGATACGACTACTTTTTCAATGTAGCTTGAGTACCCAAAGGTCCATTTTTCAAAGGCTCCAAGAGCAGGGGTCACATCGGACCAAACGAAGTACAGACCACTAAGAGCCAGGACGAACATGATCGCTCGAAACAAGCGTCGCGAGTCTTCCATTTGTCCGCTGAGTTCTTCGGCCTCCAGTTCTTGACGCGCATCGATTGCCGCAAGTGAACTTGAATTGGATAGTGCTTGACGCAAACTCGGTTCTGGGGGATCGGATGCTTTGCCATTGGCTGAGCTTGGGAGCGAATGAGCGATCTCGGAATCACTCCCGGAGGCCTTTTGCAGCTGCGCGAGAGCCGCTTGTTGGGCTCGCTGTTGACGCAGGCTTTCCATTCGCAACTCGCGTTGGTGCAGTCTTGTCCAACGTAGGACGAGCGACATCAAGATTCCCAGGAAGAACATCAGGCCGATGGATTCAAAGAATCGCCAACCTAACTGCTCCGCGGTGAAGTGGTATCCAATGAAACTCAGGATGGCGAGGATCTGAGGTATCGCAACGAGCGTCGGAAACCACACGAATCTCGTTCGCCAAAGCCAGCCATTCGATCGGCTAGCCAAAAACGCCGCGAAGGCACCCCGATACGGATGGAAGGTTCTGAAGAAGAACAGCGACAGCAGACCCATCGCCGCAATACAAAGCAAACGTTGAAGCGAGTCATTCTCAACGATCCCTCCGTCGGTCTGGGCAAGTGAAGCGATCGTCAAAAGGGGGACGACACCGTACAGGCACATTCTCAGGTTCCGGCGAACTTTAGCGATGGAGTTTGGTGGCCATTCGAGATGCGATTCTGCCAAGCCCCTGTGTCGGCAGACCTGACGCATGAATTCCAATGGGAAAAATAGAAACGCGAACGTCTTGAGTGCTTCGACTACCGCGGCAGAACCTATATCACCGGATTGAATCGTTGCCAGCCTCGATCCGATCATCCACGCCATCAACGGTAACGCCACTGAGATGACAACAGTCAGAATCAAAGCCCGCACGGTTGGTCGAAATCGTATGCAGGTCCTTGATTCAGCAATCTTTGAGAGTGATTCAATCTGTTGTCGAAGTCGGTATCTCAAAGAAATCAGCACCGTGAAGCAAATCGCTGCCAACACATAGCCAATCCAACGACGGCGGATGTCCGTGGCGAGCGTCGAGATGACGGATCCACGATTTGCGTCGCTAAGCAAGACAATGTCTTGCACACTGGGAACGGGAGCTTGCCAAAGTGGTTTGGCGCTACGTGTCCAAAGTACATTCTCGTTGATGTATTGTTGGGCTTCACCTACAAGATCGATGGTTTCCTGTTCAACGGTTGAAATCGATACGAGTGTTTGGAAATACCGATCTTGTGCCTGGATAAGTGGTGAAAGGTATTCGGTGTTTTGTTTTTGGATGAGCTCGCGGGCTTGTTCTTCCAACGCTTCGAATTGATCGTTGGTCATGTAGGTCCGGGAAGCAGCCGTCAGCTCTTCGATGGTCTCACTCAGATCACGAGCGCGAAGATCACGATTCTCCAAGAGTTCATAGTTGGCTTCATTGATAAGCGCAGTGCGGCTGCGAATACGAAATTGATAAGCTCCCGGCGAAGGCAAGCTCTGAGAAAGGTTGCGAAGCATGGCGCCGACGGCGTCGGTCAATCCAACGCTTTTTAGTCGTTCCTTGGCTTTGTTGAACGATTCTTGCAGTGTCTCCTTTTGCTCTTTCAGCTCGGCGAGCAGGCGGCCGCTTTCTTCCGCGGCGTCGATCACTTCAACCGTTCGATTGGCAAGTTGCTTGTTCTTTTCGGCGATCGATCGCAACTCTTCTGGGATGAGTTCTTTGTTCTCGGCTTCGTTGGATGCTTTCTTCGCCCGGGATCCCGCTTCCATTTTTCGCAGGGCTTCAACGTCCGAATTGAGTTGGGTGAGCTCTTGTTGTGCAAGCTCAAGCTCTCGCGCCCGGACATCACGTTCAATTTGCGTGAGTCCTGCGGCCGCTTCGGCATCAAGCCGGCCTTTCTCAGCCTGGAGTGCAGCTGTCTTAGCTTCCAGCCACCGGGCCTTGACCTGTTGAGCAAGGATCGCGACGTCGGTGGTTAGAGATCCATCCTTTGCTGCAATCAAAGTCTCGAGTGCATCGGTATTTTCCTTCTGCCGGTTAAGGAGTGTCGGCAACTCCATTTCGATTTGCGTGTTTCGCTGAGACGACTGAACCAACTGCGACTCAATTTCAGTTAAAGCTGCCTTTGCGGCTTCAACTTTGGTCTCTAAAGCAGCTAGCTTCGGTTCGAGTTCGACTAGCGAGGAATCATCAAGGGATGGAGATGAAGGCTCAACTTTCGAGAGTTCCTCGAGCTGACTGCGGGCACTGGTGAGCCGTTCATCGGTGGCATCGAGCAGCTGCCGGTTTTTCGTCGTCGAAGCGTTTAGGCTGGGAATCTCGTTTGCTTGCTTTTCCGCCAGTGAGATCTCTTCCTCTAGCTTCGCCTTAATGTCGTCGGAAAGTTCAGCCTGTGCGATGCTCGACGTCCATTCCTGGAAAACCTGTTTGGTGGTGGGAAGCGAATCGGCTTCCTTTTCTTGATCATTGGTTGTCCCGTTCTGATCCACTGCCAACTCATCCGACATTCCCGGAGGAAGGACAAATTGAGCGATCGCCGTTTTGCTGGACGAAAATCC
>JBCCKZ010000444.1:0-5275 GCA_039027135.1 Planctomycetota bacterium | reverse complement strand
TCATCTGGTCGTAACTATCTTGATACGTAAGCGTATTGGAGGGCCATGCCCAAGTGACTGACAGCGGCGTTTCACCCCAGCCGACAGCGCGCCGGCCGCGGCGATCTTCGACTTCAACGCGGACGCGCAAGCAGGTGACCGAATCAATCGACTCTCCGCCAAATTTGAGTGGCATCCGCATTTCAATGGGGATGAGGTGAGTTTCGACATCGCGAACGCGGATATCTGACGGCTTCATAGCAAAGACTGTTGGGGACTGGTGAGCAACTCAGCATTCAGTGTGTCGTTTTGCCTTCTGACGCGAAAGTAGCATCGATCAGAACCCGCCTCGTTTGGGAGCCGCAACACGGATATTGACGCACGCCCCGCATCTATAGAGTAGACTTGAGACCGCGTGTTGGTCCGGCAGCACGCCGCTACAATCCCTACGAACCTTCGAGCTTCATCATGTGGTCGATCGTAGTCCCCGCCTTTAACGAAGAAGATTCTCTGGCTGAGCTTCACCAGCGAATCGTCGAACACTGCGGGCCATCAAGCGAAGCCTTTGAGCTGATTTTGGTCGATGACGGCTCAACTGATTCAACCTGGAAGGTCATGCAGACTCTCGCGGGAGAAAATGAGAACGTCATCGCGGTCAAGCTCCGTCGCAACAGTGGTAAAGCTGCAGCACTGCACGCGGGTATCGCTCATACTCGAGGAGAAATTGTCATCACCATGGATGGTGACTTGCAGGATGACCCAAAAGAGATAACCCGCTTCATCGAAAAGCTTTCCGAAGGCTACGACGTAGTAAGCGGTTGGAAACAAGTCCGACATGACCCATGGCATAAGCGGTATCCAAGCCTGGTCTTCAACCGGTTGGTTTCAAGGCTGACGGGTGTTGAGCTTCACGACCACAATTGTGGGTTCAAGGCCTATCGCCGTGAAATCTTTGACGACATCGAACTTTACGGTGAGCGACATCGCTTCATTCCCGTGTTGGCTGCATCGATGGGATGGCGAGTAGGTGAGATCGTGGTCGAACACCACGCCAGAAAACATGGTCACTCCAAATACGGCGTCAGTCGGATTCTCAAGGGTTTCTTCGACCTGATGTCGATTTACCTAATGACGGGATATCGTTCGCGACCTCTGCACCTGTTCGGAGCGGTCGGAGCGATCTTTTTTGCCCTCGGTCTATGCGGCATGATGTATTTGACAATCGCCCGCATTGTGACCTGGACGGTCGCCGGACTTGAACCAATTCATTTGCATCAGACAGCCGTCTTCTACTACAGCATCTTTTCAACTTTGTTGGGCGGGCAGTTCCTACTGACCGGCTTACTCGCTGAACTTGTGGTTTCGAGGACCTCTCGAGGTCATCACTTCTATCGAATCGCTGAGGTGGTCGATTCGACGAGCGACAAAAGCAAAACGAATACGGCCCAGAGGGTCGTTTGAGTCCGTTTATGTCCGCGCAGTCTTTCTTGTCCTCACTCTGGGCATTGGTACCTACACAATTCATGAGACTGCAGTGAGCCGTGACCCGCATATGAGCGGAGCGAATGGAGGGGGCGGACAAAAGTCTGCACTCATCCTCGAAACACTACAAATGCCAGCGAAATCACTGGCGTTCTACCTCGCTCGGTGTCTCCGCGGCTACGCTGCATCCGGCCCACGGCTCGAGAAAAACCAGCAAATTACATCGAATGACTTGGGCAGATTCCCATGGCACCATCAACTCCATGACTAGCAGTTTGCCTCAACGACGAACTTCCGCGGCGACAACCATCGCGACGCTGATCGCGATGGCATCGCTGGTTCTCGTGGCCAGCCATATCGTCAAGGTGATTTCACGCGATGGAGAAACGGCATTCCTTTCGGCCAATGACCGAAGTCGTTGGTGCATGATCACGGCGATCGTTGACGAAGGCACATTTGCCATCGATGGTCCCATCGCCACCCCGTCACCCATCAAAGACACAAGAAGGCCTTGGGATACGATCGACAAGGTTCAACACCGTGGACGCGATGGCCAATTGCATTACTACAGCAGCAAACCACCGCTTTATCCCATCATGGTCGCAGGGGTTTATGCAATCGTTCAGGCAATAACCGGTTTGACGCTCCCCACTCACCCCATTCATACCACTCGAATGATGTTGCTGATCGTCAACTTGCCGGTGGTGATGATTTGGTTGGGTTCTTGCTATGCCATCGTTCGGACGCAGACACGCGGAGCTCGAACCACACTGGCTGCGATGATGGTTGCTGGCCTTGGCGTGATGGTCTTGCCCTATGCTGTGTCGCTATCGAATCACCTTCCAGCGGCGGCGGCGACGGCGTTGGTCGCGGCAATCTATCTGGCCTCCCCGACGAAGCGAAGACTCGCGTGGGCTTTCGTGGCTGGTTTGGGTGCCGGTTTCGCAGTTGCCAATGAACTTCCCGCATTGGCGATGGCAGGACTTTGGGGAGCGCTGTTCGTCTGGTGGGGTTGGCGTCCTTTGGTCGTTTTCAGCGTTGGCTTTTTGATTGTTGCGATTGCATTTTTTGGAACAACTTGGTGGGCCCATGAGAGCTTGAAAGTTCCCTACGCACACCGAGGTAACGGTGACATCGTATTTGAGATCGAATCATCCGATCGTCCTGCTGAAGGGCAGCCTCCCGAGGTTGAAGCATTGATCAACAAGTTCAATGAACTTGATGAGTTGAGCGATGCAGATAGAGCAAAGTGGAAGATTGAAGAGTCTGACGAGCCCAATCGATTTCGCTTGTTCACTCATAACGCTGATTACGCAATCATTCCCAAATCAATGGGATACGAGGTGAGGCACTGGGATGATTGGTATGAGTATCCCGGCAGCTATTGGCAAACAGAACGTCGAGGCGTTGACCGAGGTGAACGCAGCCGGCTTCGCTATCTATTTCACATGACCCTGGGCCGCTACGGTGTCGTTAGCTTGACACCTATCTGGATCCTGGTGCCCCTGGGCATTCTGCTTGGCGTGTCGCGTGGACGCCTATTTGGATCGGAAAACGACGATCATTTCAAAAGATTATCGGTTGCGACGGTCATTGTGACGGTCGTCGTTTTTGCTTTCTACATGGCCCGACCACTCATTGACCGGAACTACGGTGGTGTCAGCGTGAGCCTGCGTTGGACCCTCTGGCTGACACCACTTTGGTTTGCATTTTGCATTGAGCCACTCCGTCGGATGCTGAGCCGCCGTGGTGGAGTAGTGTTTGCTTCTGTTCTGATCGCCGCGGGCATCTGGAGCGTGATGCTATCGATCGACAACCCTTGGCAATCGCCATGGATCTACCGCTGGATCGAGTACATGAGCTGACGGCAACTTCAAACCAAACCGCTTGGCGATTACGATTCCCCCATGAAAAAAACAAACATTGCGATTGTGGGGATGGGTACCGTCGGCTGCGGCGTTGCCAAACTCTTGCTAGATCACGGCGATCGAACCGCCAGGCATGCTGGTCAAACCCTGTGGCTGCGACGGGCCGTTGTCCGCGATCTGTCGAAACCTCGTGATGTGGATCTACCAGCTGGCATCCTAACTGACGACGTTCAATCGGTGATCGACGACCCAGAAGTCCACGTTGTAGCGCAACTGGTAGGCGGCCTCGAACCAGCGCGAACGATCATGCTGGAACTGCTGCGCGCCGGCAAAGATGTGGTCACGGCGAACAAGGCCCTCCTGGCCCAGCACGGCCCCGAGCTATTCACGGAGGCCCGCCGGTTGGGACGAACAATTGCCTTTGAAGCCGCCGTCGCCGGTGGCATTCCTATCATTTCAAATCTCAGCCAGTGCTTGAGCGCCAACCAAATTGAAAAGCTGGAAGGCATTTTGAATGGGACGAGTAACTTCATCGTTTCCCAAATGGACGAGCATGGAGCGGCTTACGACGAAGTCCTTCGCCAAGCCCAGGAACTCGGCTACGCTGAAGCTGACCCCACGATGGATGTGGACGGAACCGACGCCACTCAGAAGCTTGCCATTCTGGCCCACTTGGCCTTTGGTGCCACAGTTGATTGGAATGACATTCCGCGTTCGGGCGTCGACAAGCTTGCCACGATTGACATGCACTATGCGAAACAACTCGGATACCGAATCAAGCTGATTTCTTCAGCGCGGCTTGCCGAAGACGGTCTTGAATTGTCGGTGGGACCCACTTTGGTTCGCATTGGCACGCCGCTGGCCGAAGTGCGTGATGCATTCAATGCGGTTGCCGTCGACGGCGATGCCGTAGGCCCCGTTTTTTATCATGGGCAAGGTGCAGGCCAGATGCCAACCGCATCGGCCGTCACCGCCGATTTGATTGATACGGCTGTCGGCCGAACGCGTTTGACCTTCGAGACACTCGAGTACTTCTCAGCGGAACAGCCACCTCGAGTGAAGTTGAGCGATTCTGACAACATGATCGGCCAAAACTACCTGAGGATGCCGGTCTCACACCAACCGGGAACTCTATCGGCGATCGCAGGCACTTTGGCAGAACACGGTATTTCGATCGCGTCAGTCATTCAGCACGGCGAAGCGGAACCTGACGAGAAAGGGACTCCGGTGCAATTGGTTGTCATGACTGAAAAAGCCACTGAAGGTTCAACTCGTTTGGCGATCAAAGCGATTGAGAAGCTGCCCTGTGTGGGCGGAGAGGTCGTGCGACTGAGGGTGCACGGTTAGAGATGAACGTACGGAATGAAACCAACCCTTCCAATACGAGCGGCGAAACACCGCTATCGATCGCCTGTGCTCAGAAGCTGGTCGACGATTGGATTCAGACCATCGGTGTTCGCTATTTCGACGAAATGACCAACTTAGCCCAACTGGTCGAAGAGGTCGGCGAGGTTGCACGCATCTTGTCTCGAACCAAAGGCGAACAAAGCCTGAAAAAGGGCGCCAAGCTAGGTTCACTATCCGATGAATTGGCCGATGTCATGTTTGTCGTGATCTGCCTTGCCAACCAAAGTGGAATCGATCTAACCCAGGCCCTTCAAGCCAACTTGGACAAAAAGACCCGACGAGATCGAGGACGTCACGATCATCTCGGCGACACCTAGCGTTTCATACGCATATCGTGAATCGTCTGTTGATGTTCAGCTGAAAGCGGCGTCGCACCACCGAGCGGCATCGCCAGCAAGAGCATCTGGCAGTGAGCTTCCAGGACTTCGGTCCAGCACAAAGCGTCTTCGATGGTCGCCCCATACGTGACGCTCCCATGGTGGCTCAAAATGACGGCGCTGGCCGCGCTGACGTAGGGATCGATCGTCTCGGCGAAGCTC
>JBCCKZ010000443.1:0-5280 GCA_039027135.1 Planctomycetota bacterium | reverse complement strand
CGAAGAAGGCGGCAAAGAAGAGGTCCCAAAAGTGAATTGAGCAAAGACCACAGGTAATCAAAATGTCTAAACAGAAGAATATCGAAAGTGAATCCATTCCATTCGAGTCCGTTACAGGGCCTAGTCATAAGGTGACAGGTCGCGTTTGGGTTCTTGAGTATCAGGACACCGGAATCTCGGCACTCCCCGGGATGATCGAAACACAGTTTCAAATCGCCTCCGCTAGCGAGGATCCATTATTGGATTACAGATTGGTAAATGTGCAACTGGACTTGGTGGAGGATTGTAAGACGCCACGTGTTGTTCACAAAACTAGCTACGGAGGCTTTTCCGCTAGTCTTATTTTCAAGGCGTCTCCAAGAATCTTCATCCCACTGAAGAAAAGCGAGCCACTGGTTCTTCGAATTGAGTGGCGACTGGAATTCGCACACTCGGGAAGCGGACGCGATAAGGTTCTTAAGATCTTTGGAAAGTGGAATCCTGCGAGTATAAAGCAATCAACGCTCACCGATTTGGAATCAGACCTATAGTGTTCAACTCCATGCACTCGAAATCGTTCCGAGGCGAGTTGATCCCACAGGACCCGCGCGGCGAATCTGCCTCCAGGCCCCTCGCCCGCATCGGCACCACCCGCAATTCTGCCGCTGCCAAGAAAACCCAAAAGAAGAGAAAGACTCAATCTGCGGGGAGCGCGAGGAGCGCTCGGAACGCAGGGAGCGCCTTCAAGTACCTGGGAAGTGAAACCTCATGATCCGCAGTAAAACACTCAAATACTGGGATTTCAAAGAGCACCCAGTCGCCGACAACATCTTGCGAGATGATCTGCTCAAACTCTTCGTCAATCGAGAAATGGAGCTCGGCGACGCGGAAGACGCACTGGGTCACAGCCGCATCGTCGGCGTCTACGGCGGACTTGGTGTGGGCAAGAGCTCTTTTCTCCAAAAGCTCAAGCAGACGCTC
Source organism: Planctomycetota bacterium (assembly GCA_039027135.1). Classification (GTDB taxonomy): domain Bacteria; phylum Planctomycetota; class Planctomycetia; order Pirellulales; family Pirellulaceae; genus Rubripirellula. The sequence continues at coordinate 4,320 of JBCCKZ010000443.1, read as the reverse complement.
AACAAGGATGGCTATCCAGTCGCATACGTACATCTCACCGCCGATTCCGAAGAGACGCTCTACCGCGAGATGCTTGCCGAGATACTCGTCCTGATATTGTCGAAGGAGCTCAAACTAAAACGCATCACGGGTTTCAAAGCCAAAGATGAAGCCGTGCGAATCGTCGCCAGCGTTAGCAAGTCACGGGGAGCCAACTTCGGTGGAAAGTTCATGGATCTGATTGGTGGTGATTTGAATGAAAACAAACAAACCCAGCTCAATGCCCATACCGAAGCATCCGCGCGTGTAACGCTCAAGACGATCTTTGACGGTCTTAAATCGCCCCTCGTCGTCGTCCTCGATGACTTCGAGAAACTGCGTTATCAGTCCAGTGGGAAGCAACGCGACTACTTCCCGATCCTCTCTCGGTTCATCGGAACATTGGAGGAGGTGTTCAATCACAAAGAGGTCTCATTCGTCGTTTCGATGGACAATCAGGTTGAGACGCTGATTGAAAGTAGCAAAAAGAAAAAGGAAGCCTTCGCGTTCTCGCTCAACAGCCTGATCAATCTGCCTAACCTCGAACTGACGCACTTGCGAGACTTCCTCAAAGTGCGGCTCAAGAACCAAGGCTGTAAACAAGGCACTGGAAACTTCATTAAACCGGAGGCATTTCTCGCGTTGGCTCTTGCATCAGGGACGAACCCGCGATGGATTGTCCGCATCGTGGCCGAGGCAATGAAGCTGGCCGCTGATCGTAAGCGACCAACAAAGCAAATTGACCTCAGGATCATGAAGGACGCTTGTGAAAAAGCAGGCAGCCCGCTGGATGCCAAGGATTGGATCGTGGTGAATCATATCCTCAAGGGAGGTGAAGGCTCGGCGAACGACGATGCACTGCGGAAGGCCTTGGATTTCAAGAAGCCCAAACGAGCCGACGGCTACCACGCATCAGTGGAAAGGCGGCTCAAGACAGTCGCCACCAGTTTTCGTTTGGCGTTCGATGAAGTTCCAACAGGCACCACGAAGAAAAACGTTCTGAACATCCCCACCATCGAACTCGACTAGCGCTCCACGCGTTCCGAGCGCTCCTCGCGCTCCCCGGAAAATGGTCTCATCAAAGTTCGGGCAAGCGGTATAAGGTGAATTGGAACATGACGTCGAAGGCAAGCCGAATGGCCGCCAACGACGGATCATTTCTGGGGTTCATGTGGGCAACTCAATAACAATTGGCTGGTGCCGCGATCAATTCGGCATCGCTTAAAACACGGCTCAGCGCGATCTGCGAGAGTTGATTGTTCTTGGTGTGCTGGAGAAGGTTGGTCGGGGCCGATCGACCCGGTACGTCAGACACAACCCCGGTGGCTAATCTACCGACAATCTGCCGATTTTAGAGCCGTAATCTACCGATCGGGAAACTACCGATAACCTGCCGATCTCAAGCAGCCAATCTACCGACATCTTCTGAGCTTTCGAAATGCGTGCTCGCCGGACTCTTTTAACCGTCAGATATTTGTAAGGCGAATGAGCCTAGACGTCAGATCAAGGCGGCAAGAGACGAGCTCTCTTCGACGAACCAGAGTTAATTTTCTAGCCGCACGTGGACTGATCGAATAGCAAGCGAAACTACTCTTTCTCCATCTGGTTTTCGTTGTCCGTCTGCTTAATCGGATCAAGTGAAAATGGATCCAGTTTGACAACTTTTCCATCTCGCCAGACGATGATGGGTGTGTTGTGCTCTCGCGCTCTTCGCAACACTACCTCCGCCGCATCCTGCATGGCTAAGTCGGCTTGCTTCACAAAGTCGCTAACGTCGTCATGAATCATGAAAGTAACTCCGGAGTTCTATTGAGAAGTTCCTCGTACCGCTCTTCGTCGAATATCCTTCTCATTCCTTCTTCTTCGGAAACGACTCGGGCCGCAGGGCTCGTTGAGCCATCATAAACTAGAAACTCGTCCATGATAGGTCTGTAAACGCTTCCGAAGTTTCGGATTCCCTGTTTGTAGCGTCTGCGAATCGTTGGCTCTGGGATATCGTGTCCGCCTTGAGTCACTCGCGTTGCGACGCGAGCAATGGCCTGTTCAACCGATGGCAGCCAAATGAAGACAAACGCGATCGTGTAGCCATGGTCATCTTTCATCGCTTGCAAGCGTTTCGCGTGCCCTCGCCCCGCAAGAGTCGTTTCAAAAGCAAAGTTGCTTCTCTGCAACGTCAACTCGTTGATTCGTGCTAGCATCAAACGCCCTGAGGCGATTGCTTGTGTCTCAGGGTTGAATGGAGATAGGCCGGCGGCAATCAGGTCTGCGTTTACAAACTCGTTGCAAAGCGCATAGCGAGGTAGGTACTCATTGGCGAACGTGGTCTTTCCAGCACCGTTTGGGCCGGCGATCACATAGACGATTGGCTGTTGAGTATCGGTCAATTTCAGTGGTCTCCTCGATTAGATTTTAGGTTATCACTGACGGTTGACCAACTTGGCTCTCTACTTGATTGCCTAACTGTGCATGGCTCGAAGCTCAATGAGGCGAGACTCGATCAGTGGGCAGTTTTGGTTTGACTGAGGATAGAAAAGCTCGCGAGTGCTCGAGTCGCAATCAAATCGTATTTCATCCAACATCCATGATGGAACTTTACCCTGACGCATCAGCAGTTTGACAGCTGAGGTTCGACAGAGAGAGCACGGATTCTCTTGGTAAATCAATAGAGCCAGCCTTTCAGCATCGGCTGATTCGTTACGTTTCAGAAATGAGCTGCACGAAAACAAGAGAGTGTGACACTCGTCAGCATCATCCGGAACGACTAACGATGCCTCAATTCTGTGTTCGTCACCTGCATGGTAGTTTTGCGTGAGAAGCTCCAAAGCATGGCACACATCGCCAGAACCAAGACACTCGAGTCCGAAATCGCGAATGTCCGGATGCGTGTTTCCTTCCAAAGCTCGAAACGCAATGCATTTCAGATCTTCATCGATTGATTCACACCACTGGAACAAGATTGGATCCACCCGGGGTAGCTCGCGTCGCATGAAGACTCTCAGCAAGCGACTAATCTCATTTTCTTCACCGCACTGCAGGGTATGTTCAAACACTCGATCCACATCGCATTGGTCTGCATGCATGCCCCAACTGCGAAACCAATAGCATCGCTCTTCGGATTTGGCCGCGCGAAGAATATCTTCGACAGCAATCTTCCTCACGCGTTCGCGATGGGTCTCTCGCTTCCCCCCGTCATCAACCTTCGACGCTCGCAACTCGCGTTGATCATTGAAACGAATGATGTCAGTATCAGCACTTTGGGCTAGACGCTTGACGACGGTGTTCCTACCGAATATCTCGCTAGCGTCCTCAATGAATCGATCATCATCCCAGTCCCATTCGGATTCATCCAATCGCTTTCCGCGTTTGCGAGCGGCTGTGTCAAAACCTTCGATCCCGCCACACACCAGTAATTGATACTCGCCAAGTGTGAGGTCACCGTCGATGGGATTATCGCGAACCGCAGCAAACAATCGATCTGTAAAACGCTCGTGACCCAGCAAACTGAAACGCATTGCTAGCTCACATATCTGCTGAGACGCATCAAATTCACCTAGCGGCTTTTGAAACGCTTGCCAAACGCTCTCCGCACACTCGTCGACATAACCGGCAGTTTCAAGCAGCGTCCAAATCCAGCTCGCTCTGCCATCCTCGAATTGCCGGTCGTACCTCAGGTCTTGGATGCAAGTTTGAACAGTTTCGTCCAGATCAAGCCGTTTTTCACCAGCCCACAATCTGGCTCGACCGAGTCCTTTGGTCAGTGCGTCTCGACAGTCTTCCGGTGAAGGTACTCTTGCTGGCCCGAAGGAATGAGAAATCATCCTTGACGCATTCTCCTGGCCGATTCCAGCAAGTGACACAAGATACCAGCGATGTTGCAGGCGTCATCGTCACCTCGATGGTGAGTGCCTTCCATTTGTAGACCCAACTTCTCGTATGCGCTATCGAGCCCTACCTCGTGTTTGAGACCGAGTGATACTGCGAATAGCGATTTGACATTCAGGTGCGTGATCCCAAAGGGATAGCCGACACCCGCCGTCTTGCACACCCGCTCGAACTGGCGACGATCGTAGTCACCCCAGCTGGCCCACAGTCGGTCTTTCGAATCGAACTCTTGCTTCAATCGTTTGACCGCGTCGCGGAGTGAGCCGGCGTCAGCGAACATATCGGGCACAAGAGTTGTCAGTTCCGTGCAAAAGGGGCTGATTGTCGATCGTTCGGGGCGTACGAGAATGCTGTGCTTGCCCAGTCGCTCGAGTTTGCCAACGTCGACCACACACAAACCGATCTCGATGATCTCGCTCT
>JBCCKZ010000442.1:0-5282 GCA_039027135.1 Planctomycetota bacterium | reverse complement strand
TGCGAAACGACTGGTGTTTGGACGCCAGCGCCTTTGGCGATACGGTTTCGACGATTGGCATCGATGAGTTTTGGATTGCGTCTCTCTTCCATGGTCATGGAGTTAATCGCGCCGATGGTCTGTTTAATTCCTTGAGCGGCTTCCTCACTTTCCATCGCTTCTTTGAATTGGCCCATCCCGGGCATGAGCCCCATCATGCGACCCATCAATCCTGGCTTGGCGAACTTTTCCATCATCTTGCGAAAGTCTTCGAGCGTGATCTCGCCCGACGCCATCTTCGCTTCGAGTTCCTCGCGTTCTTTTTCGTCAACGATGCGGTGGGCTTCCCTCGCCGCTGCGACGAGGTCACCCATCTGCAAAATACGGCCGGCCATGCCTTCGGGACGGAAAGGCTCCAAAGCTTCGAAATGTTCGCCAGTTCCAATGAACTTGATGGGAACGCCGGTAACGTGCTTAACAGAAAGCAACGCCCCGCCGCGTGCATCGCCATCAAGCTTTGTCATGATGACGCCATTGAGTTCAAGCGATGCGTTGAACGCTCCGGCGCTGTTGACGGCGTCTTGGCCTGTCATACCGTCGACGACGAGATAGACCTGATCTGGCGAGACTTTCTTGTCGATACGGCGAAGTTCGGCCATCAACTCTTCATCGATCGCCAAACGACCAGCGGTATCGAGAATGACAACGCGTGCGCCCTCTGCGATGGCTTTGTCGACACCAGCTTTGCAAACGGCGACGGGATCTTTGTTGTCTGGCTCGCTGTAGACCGGCACATCAAGCGTTCGTCCGATGACATGCAGTTGCTCGATCGCCGCAGGCCGTTGAAGGTCGGCGGCTACTAGCAGTGGCTTGATGTTCTCTTCTTTGAGAAGCTGAGAGAGCTTTCCACAAGTGGTCGTCTTTCCACTTCCTTGCAGACCACAAAGCATGATGATCGTTGGCCCTTCCTTTTTTAGATGCAGGGCGTCATCAACGGGGCCGAGGATCTCGACCAGCTCAGCATGCACAATGCTAACCAACTCTTCAGCCGGTTTCAGCGAAAGCAGGACTCGCTTGCCCAGGGCCTTTTCGGTCACCTGGTTCATGAAGTCTTCGACGACTGGATAGGCGACATCGGCCTCAAGCAGCGAGGTCCGCACCATCTCAAGACCCTCACGCATATTTGCTTCGGTGAGCTTTCCCTTGCCCGAGAGCGATTTGAAGGCGGATTGCAGTCCGTCGGAGAGCGATTCAAACACGATGAGTAGTGGGGGATGGAGGCTGGTGGCGTGTCAGATCCAAAAAATGAGTAGCGGGCTAGCCAGAGTTCCGAAATCGAATGGTCGGGAATTTGGCGACACTCGCTACCATCGCCGTGGGTTTGGCGACATCCGCTCCGGCACAGAGGTTTGATTGCCGAACCTCAGATACTGAGCATTTAGAAGTTTAGGTCGGTGGGCCCCAAGACGGTATGGGACCTGTATGTCATGTTGTGTGGATGCTGACTCATGCCTTCGAATTGCTGACGAGTGACCGCGGAGATCCTCCGGATGCCGTTGGGATTTTCGGAGCCGACGCGTCGCTACGCCGCTGGGCGCTTGATGCAATTGCCGGCGACGGAGACATGACGCAGTTCGATGGAGATTCGGTCCGTTTCGGGGATCTTCGTGACGATCTGGCGACGGCATCGCTTTTCGACGTGGGTGAGAAGAGGACGATTGTTGTTCGTTCGGCTGACAAGTTCGTCTCGGCGAACCGTCCGGAGCTGGAGAAGTTCTTGCAGTCGCCGTCGGGGGCTAGTCGATTGGTCCTTGAACTCGAGTCTTTGGCGTCCAATACCAAGATCTACAAGTCACTGCACAAAGACCATCTTCTGGTCGCATGCGGGAACACGCCAGATAAGAAACTCGGCGTATCGGCGGCCAGCCGCCGTAAGTTCATCACATCATGGATTGCTCCGCGTCACAAATGCCAACTCTCGACGGGGGCGGCCGATGCGTTGGTCGAGATGCTCGGTGAAGATCTTGGGATGATCGATACGGAGGTTGCCAAGCTAGCCTTGTTTGTTGAGCCGGGCGAAAAGGTCGACGAGGAATTGGTTCGAGAAGTGACCGCCGGTTGGAAAGGGCAGACGGTCTGGCAGATCACCGATGCCATCGCGGGCGGGCGGGCGGCCGAAGCGATTCAGCATCTCGACCGTTTGATGGGCAGCGGACAAGCCCCCGTTGGGCTGCTTCCTCAATTGGCGTACTCGCTCAGACGACTTTCGATGGCGGCGACCGTTTTCGAAAGGGCTGAACGCATGGGAAGAAAGATTGGTCTGGAAGATGCTTTGTCTTATGCGGGCATTCGTTATCCAGGTGAGATCCAGTCATCAAAGAAGCAATTGCAGCAATTGACTCGTGAGCGAGCGCTAAAGTTGCTTCCTTGGTTGCTTGATGCCGATTTACGTCTCAAGGGAACTCACAGTGCCGATGGACGAGATCGGTTCTTGCTTGAGCATTTGGTCATGCGACTAAGTCGCGCTGAAAACTAACGCAACAAACTTAGCGGACTCCGTGAGGATTCCGAATGGGTTCACGGTACTGTGACCGGAATAGCTGCGAATGTGAAATCATCACATTCGTGTGCTCGTGCCTTTGGTAAGGGCCATGAAGGCCGATTCCAAATCCAATTCCTCTTCACGGAAGCTTTTTAGATTAACGCCGCTTTCAATCAGTAGTCTTGGAAGCGGTGAATAGTCTTCAACTTCCGCGTTGAGAATCACGCGCACGGTATCGTCGCCACGCTCGCATTGTTGAACGAGTTCATGGTCTTTGAGCATTTCGATGATTTGGTTGCTATCGCCCCGATCGGCTGGCTGGACAACCAAAACGGTATGTTGCCGGACCATGCGTATGACTTCAGCTTTAGTTGCGTTCTGTTTGAGTTCACCTTTGTCAATGATGCCGACCTTGTTACAGACGTCCGCTAGTTCTGGAAGAATGTGGCTGCTGACGATGATCGTCTTGCCGGTTTCACCAAGCTTGCGAAGCAAGTTTCGCATCTCGATTCGTGCTCTCGGGTCAAGTCCCGAAAGTGGCTCATCGAGCAATAACACCTGAGGGTCGTGAAGCAGTGTGCGGGCCAGTCCTAGTCGCTGGGTCTGGCCACGCGACAGCGTGTTGGCCATCGCATCACGTTTGAAGTCGAGATCTACGATATCGAGCATCTCATCAACACGTTTGCGACGATCCTTGCCTCCGATTCGGTACGCCGCCGCAAAGAATTCAAGGTATTCGACGACCGTCATGTCGTCGTACACACCAAAGAAGTCGGGCATGTAACCGACCAAGCGACGGATTTCTTCGGCGGCCGTGTGGACGCTGTGATCGCAGACGTAGGCCTCCCCCCAGCTGGGCTCAAGTAGCGTCGCAATGATCCGCATGGTTGTCGTCTTGCCCGCCCCATTGGGGCCGATGAATCCGAACAGATCACCCGGGCTCAAGTCCAAATCAATGCTGTTGATGGCGAACATGTCGCCGTACTTCTTTGTCAGGTCAACGGTCTTAATCATGGGTCAACTGCTTTTCCGAGCCGGTGGAGAGTCAACGGGCAGAACCAATCTCACCATGGAGGTGGTTTCTTGAGGGACGAGCTGGAATTCCCCCTCTTCAGCTTCGCTACTGGGAGTCGCTCGTATTTCGAACATGGGCTCGGCGAGACGACCAATCAGAATGCACCGATCGGAACGACCCAACGGTGGCGTGAGTGTTGAAGTCAAATCGAGCTCGGGGTACTCATCAAAGGCGAGGCGAGTGTATTTCGCACCACCGGCCGATTCATAAAACAACATTAATTCCATGAGGCGTTGAATGTTCGCCGTTGCCTCAGGCGTCCAGTCCTCGCTTGTGGATTTGTTCTCAACCGCCTTTTTCCGAATCAGTCTCCAGCGGAAGTTCTTTTGCGAAAGTCCTTCGATCGCCGCGACACGGCCGCCAGCACGCAAGCGTGTTGGTAGCAGATAAATCCAGCCTGCGTGGATGATGGCGCCATCGAGAACGTCGAAAGGCAATGGATTCGTGAACGACCCTCGCAAGAATTCACTGCCACGACGAGTTATCAATCGGGTGTCCTTCGCAACGTCAGTATCTAAGGCGAACCGATGTTCAATGGCGTGCGTCGAGAGCGGTGCCATGGGGAGAGAGCGAACTAGCGGCGCGTCATCTTCAGAAAGGTTGAAGAGACCATTGGGTCGGTAGGGTGCCAGGTTCTGATCGATCGCAATGCGGATACCACCATAGGCGGGACCGGGATAGCCCAGCGGTGATGCCACACTGCGGACGTCATCCTTCGATGAGTTTGACAGTCCCTGCATGTCCTTGCTGGCAACAAACGTTAAATCCGCCTGTTGGGCGGAAGGACTGTAAAAGAAGTCAAAAGATCGTCCGATACCGGTGCCCGTAAAACCGTCGATGTCCAGAATCTCGATGCGGTGAGCTCGCAAATCAGTTTCACTGTCTTCATTTGCCACCGCGTTCTGCGACACAATCCAACCAGTGATCGCTGCGATACCGACCGCTGTGACAGGAAGCGTTATCCAACCCAAAAGAGGTTGCCCGAAAAGTCGATTGATAAGCAGGTAATCGAGCGGGCCGACTAACGCAACCAAAGCCAGTAAACCCAATGCCAAAACAGAAAACGGCGAAGAGGGCTTCGAGCCGAATCGATCAAGAGAAGCCCTCATTTGGCCTGCCATATCACGGTAGCCCTGGCTCGCCGAGACGTCACTTTGATCTGACGGTGTGAGCACGTCTTCGAGCAACCGCTGAATCAACTTGTCTCGATCGCCCCAATCGGAAAACATGCGGCTATCCAGATCAAAGGGTGTGACAATCACGTGTCCAAGACCATGGCGATAGGTTATCGCAAGAGGTATTGCGCGTCGGTCGTCCGTTCTGGCATTGGCAAGCACCGTTCCACGATTGGTGGGAAATGCCACGGCAGGTAAATCTTCCAATGGCTTTTGACTGGCAATAAATGTCTCCAAGCCAGCCGGACGCATGGTGACTTCCTCGAGGCTTGAGGTGTCAGCTTCGATACTCCTGGCCAGCCAAGTATTTTGCTGAAGCATCTTCAGGCCGCGTGGCCCCGAAGAAATCAAGGCAGTTCCGCCGTTGGTGATCCATCTCGAGATAACTTCCCGATGGCGTTCACTCAATGCCTCTAGAGTGCTCTCACCACTTGCGTTGAAGACGACAAGATCGATCGTGTCCAGGCCGAGGACGCTGTCGGGAATGGAGTCGATGTTCTCCGGTGTGATT
>JBCCKZ010000441.1:0-5286 GCA_039027135.1 Planctomycetota bacterium | reverse complement strand
CGATGATCAGCCCGACCAGAATCTCACCATCGATCGTGAGGATTTGTTGCGGACGATAATAAGGTGCCATCTCCGCGTTCGGGTTGACGATGTGCTCGAGCAACCACGCTTGGGTCGCACCGGTCTGGTTTCGAATGTTGGTTAGATCCGGTCCAATCGAATTGCCTCGGCCGTGCATCGCGTGACACTTGTAACACCCCGCCAAATGCGAGTGGAAAAAGAGTCGACGACCGATTGCAGCGCTCGGTGCCTCCGTCACCTCTCGATTGACCAGGTCGATCCATTCATCGATTTGGTCCGGCGACGGCTTGGACTCGACATCTCGCTCGGAAAGTCCGGACGCGAACCGGGTGCGTTTCGCCTCGCTTGAGATGATCGGATTGGTGTCATTGGACAGCTTGACGAGCAAGTCCGCATACTCGCTCGCAACGGCCGATAAGCCAGCGATTGCATCGGCGCGAAGATCCGGATCCAAGGCACCATCACCGGCGATCTCGGCCAAAACGGCGGCTTTGCGGCTGTCTGGATCAATCGCTAGCGAATGCACTGCCTCACGACGTAGTCTCAGGTCGTCGGTCCGCACCAGTGACCGAAGGGCATCAGCTGTGAGACGCGGGTGATCAACCTTGACGCTTGCGATCGCCATGGCTCGCAGCGATGGTGGTTTGTTCGCATCCAGTGCTAGATCCAACAGCGTGTCGTCGGGCGTGAACTCTTTCTTTGAATCACTGCTGATTCGCTGAAGTGCAGCTACTACGGCAAGCAAATCTCGCCGACTGAGGTCATCGCGATCGAGAACCGATTGAAGGCTTCGCTCATATTGGCTGAGCCCTTCATCCGCGATCCATTTGATACCGACAAAACGAACTTCCGGGTCGGAATCTTCCAAGAGGGTCGGAATGATACTTCGTCTTTGATCAGATTCCGAACGCTTCATTGCGACCGCATAGTGAGCTCTCGCCACCGCGCTCGAATCAGATTGCCAGTCATAGTCATTCAGCGCGTCCGCATGCCGCGCAAGCACGTGCATCGCCGCCGTGCGTGCATAGGGATCCGTGCTTCCGAGTTTGGCCAGTGCGTTCTCTGCAGACAGCTCGGCCGCAGGTGGGCGATCTTGTATAGGTTCCAGCGAGATCGGTTCTTTGAACTCAACACGCCAGATACGACCATGTCCATGCACCGGATACGACAGTTTGACCCAGTCGGTGAAGTACAAGTAGCGACCGTCGGGGGAATAAGCAAAGTGCACCGGCCGAAAGTCATCCGGACCACTTAGAAAGGGTTCTCGGGTGGCAGTGAATGAATCACCGTTGGGTTGCAGGGAATGCAAGTCGACGCGGTTGTCCGTCCATGAGGCGCTAAGCAACCTACCTGGACCATTGGAGGTCAATCCGCAAGCCGCTTCGCCGAGCGCCCCGATCATTCCCAATGTGCCAGGGTTCTCTCCATACCAGCACACCAATGGATGAAGCCCCGATCGGCCATAGCGATACTCGAATCCAAAATCGGCACCCGGCACGACATGCAAAAGTCGATTCGGCGGAACCGCATTGGGATCGTTATCCGTGCTGAATAAATTTCCCCGCAGATCAAAGGCCATTCCAAAGGCATTCCAATGTCCCGTCGATTGGCGAGTCAGCTCGCTACCATCGGTGCGACATCGATAGGTTGACCCGCCTTCGGCACCGCCAGACAGCTTGACACCATCGGAGCCGACAAAGGTGTATTTCTGACCAAGGTTTTCACCGAAACCAAACGCAAGCCAGTCCGGATTCGCGGGATCGATCGCGAGCCCACCGACACCGTTATGCGGATAATCACCATCGGTATCGCAAACGACAATTTTCTCAGGCTCTGATTCAGCCTTTTGTTGCGTCGCAGCGTTCAGAAACCGAGCGATGAACCATCGCGTGCTGACATAGAGATGACCATCGGGGCCAAAGAGCAAATCCGTGCTAAAGGTGTGGCCCTCGTAAAAGATGGATCGAGTCTCCGCGACGCCGTCTTTGTCTTGATCTTCAAAGACAAGGATTCGGTCCGTCTTTGGTCCTCGATACCCCGAATCCCGTTTATGCGTATGATTCTCTTGAACGAAGACCCTGCCATCAGGAGCAACCGCGATGCCCACCGGCGTCACAATCTCCGGATTCTGAGCGAACAGGGTTACACCCTTGATATTTGGGTGGTGAATGTTCGGCGTGAACTGGGTCTCTTCGGTCGAGCCCCAAGAGTTGGCTTCCTGAGCCCACGTCGGATGCGACGCTATCAACGAGCACAAGGTGGCTACTAAGATTGTTAAATAATTCACTTGACCAATCGATACGAAGAATAAATGGTGGACGGGCACTCTTGCCCGTCGTTTTCACGCCGAACACTCTTGCCCGTCACAAAGCTGTCGGGCAGGAGTGCCCGACCTACGAAGCGCTACTTGATCTCCTTCCTGAGGGGTTCATCAACGATAAAGGCTTCGGGGAAGTCTGCTGCTTGAACGCCCAAGCGTTCTCGCAGACGCTTGTTCTGCCTGCGGCCGCGAGGTGGGTTCAGAGGAATTTCCATCCCTCCCAGTTCATCCATCATTGAATACAGCCGATCCTGCATCTGCTGCTTCACAGCAGCAAAGTCAGGATGGTGGATCAGGTTGTTTTGTTCTTTTGGATCCGCCTGGATATCGAACAACTCATCGGTATCCCAAAGACCGTAGTACGTGGTGTACTTGTACTGGTCGCCACGCAGCGAAAAGTGGGTCGGTGTTTGCGGGTAATTCTGTTCCCAGTAGTAGACATACAAGAAATAGTCACGCCACGGGATCGTTTTCCCTTGAGCAAGTGGCAGAAAGCTTTCTCCGTCCATGTGTGGCGGCTTCGTCAGCCCCATCGCCTGCATGACCGTCGGAGCGATATCAATATTGGCAACCACCTGCTCAACGACCGAGCCTCCATCAATGATTGCGGGGCACTGCATCAGCATCGGTACGCGGCTGGATGTTTCATACGCGACGCGTTTGTCGATCAATCCGTGTTCCCCAAACATGTAGCCGTTATCACCCATGTAGATGACCAGCGTGTCATCATGAATTCCCATCCGCTTTAGCTGCTCCATCACCGCACCGATGCTGTCATCGACGGATCGCAGTGCTTCGCAGTAATTCTTGTAGAACCGCTCGACGGTCGATCCCGTGTGCAGCGGGAAGTCCATCCCATGCCAACTGTTGCGTTGGTCCAATAACCAACGAGGCCGGTTGAGTTGATTGTTGACCAGTAGTTCACTTGAACCCGGAAGCTCAAATTTTCCGTCCGCGAGTGATCCCTTGTACTTGGGTTCGGGCGTAAACGGACCATGCACGGCCTTGTGCGATAGGTACAAAAAGAATGGTTCCTCCGCGCCTTTCTGTTGTTCCAAAAACTCAATGGCCTTCTTGGTCAGCAGCGTTGTGATGTAACCGTCCTGCGGAACTCGCCGGCCGTTGTCATTGATCGTGTATTGGTCGTTCGGCGGGTAGTATTGCCCTTGGCCTTTAAAGCTGAACCAATAGTCGAATCCTGGACGCGGTTCGTCGCTCGCGTGACCCATGTGCCATTTACCGATGAAGCCGGTGTTGTATCCGGCCGCCTGCAGATATTGCGGAAAGAAGAGTGTGCCCTCGGGGACGGCTCGCTGATTGTCAATCACCCGGTGCCGGAACGTGTAGAGCCCAGTCAGGATGGAAGCTCGACTCGGCGAGCAAAGCGACGTGGTGACAAAGGCGTTCTTGAGATGGACGCCGTTCTTGGCCATCGCATCCATATGCGGCGTCTTTGCAAACGGGTGTCCCATAAAGCTCATCGCGTCGTAGCGATGATCATCCGACAGAATAAAGACGACATTACGCGGCTTCACACCAGCAACTGAATTGGCCGAGACCGTTTTCGGAACCGGCGTCACTGAAACGAGCGTTTTGGCGGACTCCGGCTTTGGTTGTTGGGCTTGCAAGCGGTCGCTATCCGATTCACCACGATGCCATCGGGCAGCATTCTGGTTCGCTTCTTTGACCAGTGAGAGCACGTCGTGTTTCGGCTCGCCGAAAGGACTGAAGAAGCCACATTGTTGTCCGAGTGCCTTCGTGCCCGCCGGAGCCCACTGCTCGATGTAGCCGCAATGCCACCACCCCAGCATGTAAGGATGGTCTTGCATGATGCCTTTCATGTAGCGGCGGTATTCATCCGCGACCGCTTGATGGCTGTCAACTTCCAAGCCTTTGATCTTGGTGTGCTTGGGTGTTTTGAATGCGTAGGAGTGGTCACCATTGATTACCGGTAAATCTGTCTTTTGATGCAGGTCCTGCAGCGTTGCGTTGTGCTGAACGGTGTAGAACGAATAGTACTGGATCGTCAGAACATCGTTGTATTTGCCAATTGCCTTCAGGACACCATCGGGAATCGTGTCGACCCATTTGTCATAGCCGACGTCATGTTTGTCACCCAGCAACAAATGATTCGGGTCATACTTACGAATCAATTCGTGATGCAGGCCGTACCATTGTTCCGCCAATGCGGTCAGCATCTCGTCCGCGTCTTTTTGAACCTTACCAACATCGTTGGGCTTTGCGGGCCAGGTTGTGACCTCCGCAAGTTCGTCCCATGAATCGATGTTATCGATCGCATAAACCTGAGCGGCCTCCGACGCAGAATCATGGTTTTGTTTCAAGATTCGCATCCACTCCTGTTTGCCCGCAGACTCCGGTGCGAGTGAGCGGATGTCTTGGACCCAAGGATAAACCAGACCACGATCCGCAAACATCTGTCGTTGCCATCGGCGTGCCGGCTTCAAATCGGGCATATCAAAATAGGCATACCCCAGGCAGTACTTCGCATCACGCAGCGGTGTGCAGACCTTTTGTGCAAGAAGATCCAGTTTGTCGCGAAAGTCTGCCGAGAACACGTCGGGGAATCGAGCTCCATTGGCACGACTCATTTGCATCAACGAAATGCTTTGGACCTTGATCTTGGCGACGTAGTAGATCTGTCGTTCTTCGTAGAGCTGCAGCGGTGTCGAATAGGCATGAAAGGGAATCGTGTTGAACGCGTTCTCCTGGAAATCGCTGACCACCATGTCCGCGTAGTCACCGATCTTCTCGGCTCGCGGATTCAAACCGCCCCACGATCCTTGGATGTCGGAGCCGAATCGCTGCGTCATCCATCCCTGGTTCACTTCATTGAACAGAACCCCGCCTTCGCCAACGTGATTCATACCAGTTGTGATGAAGCGTTTGCCGGTGTGGTCGGCCAACCACCAAACGCCATTCTCTTT
>JBCCKZ010000440.1:0-5290 GCA_039027135.1 Planctomycetota bacterium | reverse complement strand
GAAGATGATGTATCGGTTGCTGTCACCAAGCCGGGTCAAAAACGCAGTGCCGTGCTTAACAAAGCGACGCTGTCCTGGATCAACCGGTTCGAAGGTTTGCCAGAGGATCTCGCCTTCAGAATTCATTGCAATCAATGCACCGGTATCGCCATCGGTACCGTAGAGGATTCCGTCGACGAACATTGGTGTGGCATTGGACGAGTGAATGGCATCATTGCGGTTCTGGCTCCGCCAAGCTGGCTTCGCATTCAGTCCATCATCCGAGAGATCGATCATCACGGCGGAATCATGGATGCCACTGGCATACATACGATTGCCATCGATCATCGGACGGCTAATCGACATTTCGTATTCAGGCTGAATATCCACCGACCAAATCGACTGCCCCGTGTCCGGATTCAGCAGTGCAACGGCGTCGGGATGATAAACCAAGAGGTGTTCGGTTCCGCCGCGGTTGAGCATGACCGGTGGGCAGTAGCCGGCCTTGCCTTTGATCGCCTCCCAAACGGTTTTGCCAGTCATCTTATCGAACGCGACGACGCTGCCATTGATTCCGCCAACCATCGTGTACAGCCGGTCGCCGTGAACAAGCGGATGGGCAGAGAAGCCCCAGATGGGAACCTCAGCCTGGAACTCATCCACAAAAGAGCGGCTCCAGATTTCATTTCCGTCGCTTACGCTGACGCATTTCAAATCGCCTTGAGAGCCCAGGGTATAAACGCGGTCACCGTCCACTGTCGGTGTGCAACGCGGACCAGCAGGATAAGAAATGCTGTAGGGGCAATCGTATTCAAGTTGCCAAAGCACCTTGCCGGTTGCAACCTCAAGAGCCGTCAGGCGTTCCTTACCTTGGAGCGTGGCCCGTTGGCCGGGATTGTTAAATGCTGAGCCCGATGATTTGACATAGTCGAAGACAAACACTTTTCCGTCGCTGACGGCTGGTCCTGCGTAGCCGCCTTGTATCGGCACTTTCCACCGGAACTTCAGGCCATCCTCGGGGATTGAGTCAATGATTCCGTCTTCTCGATAAACACCATCTCTTTGGCTGCCCATCCATCCAGGCCAGTCTTCGGCTTGGGCGTCGATGAAAGCGATCGAAGAAAGGCAAAGAGTGAGCGCTAGAGATCTACTACAAAAAGCCATGCGGGTGGGAGTCCTCTGGAGGAATGCCGCATCGGTCAGTCGTCCGAGCGGAGCTCACTAGTGTAGTGAACTTCCGGAGGTTTTGGGCTACTATCAAGGTCCACATACGAGGTTGACGACGCCAAATACAATGGTGCTGAGCTATCCCACGGCGAATGGGAAAACCTCAAACTGCTCTTACGCGGCCTTGGGCTGCGATTGAATGCTGGTGAAGAGATTCTCGCTATGCACGGGCAATGAAACGTTCTCGATGCTGGGGTCAGCAATCACGCGTTTCAGCCATGACCGAGTCGAGCCGTATTGATCAAAGTATTCAACTACTTGATGTCGCATCTTGGCAACGTCGCTAGCTGGCATTGAGCTGATGCGTTCTAACGCTTGGGAAAGACCATCAGCGCCGCTGAATTCAATTGCGTTGAATCCGTCACGTAGATGGGGAAACAAGCGATTGGGGAACTCGATCACTGGAATCGCACCCACCGACATGGCTTCCGAGAGATTGTGACACAGGGGCTGGGCAACACCGGGCGCCGCTAACCAGAACGCCGTCTTCGCTAAACGGGCGAGCCATAGGTCTCTTGGAATCGGGCTTTCGTCGGTGTTAACCAAATCGACGAACTGGTTGAATCTCGGAGTCGAACGCATAAGTAAATGGCACCGGTCAACCAGGGTGAGCCGATCGGCAACTCCATAGTTTTCGATTTCGTGACGCGCGTACCTCGGATGCACTGAGCCGGCAAACAAAAGTCCATGCTTTTCTTGTTTCCTCGCATGCGACAACGAATCGGTGTTTAGGCTTTCCCGCATGCTTGGGAAGACGGGGTAGGGCATGGGAGCTTTGCAATCAGGATGGTGATCACGACCGATCCACATTCGTACACGACGTGGTTCCTCACGAATACTGGGCTCCGCATCGCGATCTGCGAGCACTAGCGAGGCGTCAGGAGCCGCTTCGCGTGAGCCTGCCCACCAAACGTTGGGCATAGACAACATTGGTCTTGCAAAACGCTTGTGAGTCAAAGCTGCGAGGACCCAGCGGTTGCACCGAAGGATGAGGTCATGACCAACTTCGTTGGCGTCGATTGCTAGAGACCATGGGTGCCTTCCTACGTCGAGCAACAAATCCATCGACGAAAGTTCGAGGACGATCGATGGGCGATCCAAGCAACGTCGCTGAAGGCCTATACGATCTCCCAGCAATCGTTTGGCCTGCTTGATTCGAAAGGGATATCGATATCCGTGCTTGATGGCAAACAAAGGTTAGGCCTGTATTGCGGATCGCGGTTTGAGAGCAGCCAGCTTTTGACATCGTAGAACCTGGAAGGCGAATCGCGGATATCGCTGGGCTCACGGGTAGCGGGGAGGAACTTCGTCGAGTCCCGCAATGCGTGTTTCTGGCTTGACCTCGAATAGCCCGTCTTTAGCAGGAAACACAGGTTATTGCCACGCAGAAAACAGCCTCGACGCGAACAATGTGGAATCGCTAAAACGTTGTGATGTTTAGCGCTTACGTCATCAATTTGGACCACGCCACGGAGCGTTGGGAAGGGCTTCAAGATGAAGCTTCGGCGGCAGGGTTGCGTTTAACCCGCGTCATGGCTGTCTACGGGGATGAGTTGCCGGATCCGTTACCCGACTTTGATGCACGCAGCTACCGACTCAGACACGGCAAACATCCCAACCCTCGTGAAGTGGGTTGCTATCTAAGCCATGTGCGGGCCTTGGAAATGTTTCTGAAGTCAGGCGAGAAATGGGGACTTGTCCTCGAAGACGATGTGCGTTTGCCGGTAGGGCTGTCGAATCTGCTCGAAAGGGCGGTCGAAGAGGGCGGCGAAAACACGTTTGATATGCTGCGTTTGAGTGGCCTGCACAGTGGAACACCCTCGACGCTGATCGATCTTGATTCCAGCCATCGCATCGCGGTCAATCTGAGCCGTCAAACGGGAGCCGGTGCCTACATGGTCAATCGAAAAGCTGCTGAAGGTTTGGTGGCGAACTTATTGCCCATGCGTGTTCCTTTAGATCATGCATTCGACCGTGAATGGTTGATGGGATTCAAGGCATGTAGCCTGGTGCCCTACCCCGTCGAGCAGAACGAACGCTATGCGACATCGATCGTGCACTCGGCAAAGTACGGGCCTTCAAGATATCTCACGGTATTCCCGTATCGCGCCATCAACGAAACGCAACGAGTCGTTCATCGAGGGCTGCAATGCCTTCGACACCGCGCCGCATGATCGTGCCGTCATTTAGGTTCCACAAAGGGTACGGGATCTGACGGCTGTTTTTAAAGCGGGCTAAAGGGAATATCGCAGCGGACCGGCTGTTGTTTTCCGATGCTAGTGTTTTCGGAATTCAGGCGAGAACCGCTATACCGTCTGAAGGACCAAATCAGAATCGATCTGTGACAATTCTGCCCTCAAGCGATCTTCGTCTTGCCGTTTCGAGGTGTCGTTGATTTTTCTAAGGCTGAAAGTGCGTCGACTGGCAGGAACGTCCTTTCCTTCAATTCGCGTCGGTTCTTTCGGAACCAGGATGCCACGATCGCGAGTGTGTGTGGATAGGGCCCATGCCCGCGGTCCAATCGGTTTTTTGTCGCGCCGTTCCACTGTGACAGTCGGTCCTCCGCCTTAGATACCCAACGCGGATTTGCGAGCGTTGCAGGTGTGGGCGCGGGCATCATGTCGGCGATTTCGCCGCTGTGAATCAAATACCAAATGCCCAAACCGTCGAATCCTTCCACGCCATAGATGAAGGTGTATTGTCGGCGGGCGCTATTGAGTAGCGTCAGTTTACGGTCTACATACTGCAACGACTTGAGCGTTTCGTGATGGCGTCCGGCAAGCTCGTACTGGCGATTCTCGATAGCCCGTTCGAATGAGTCTTGTATGTACACCAAAGGTTCATTGTTGAAGCCGTCCATGAAGCTCTCGGCGGCGTTAACGGCGCGGTCGTACTGCTCATGCGAACAACCAGCTGCACACGGCCCCAAGCAGGTTTCCGTTTCGAGCCGCAGGCAACCGGGGCGATAAGTCATCTCAAACAGATCCATCTGATCGGCAAAGTGAAAGAGCTGTTTGTTGCTACAGTCCCTGAGCAGAAAGACTTTGTTCAAAGCGTCTACGGCAAGTTTCATACGGGCTTGGCCGTAGAACGGGCCTTCGACGGCCGTGCATTCTTTGGGTGGTTTTGCCGTCACAAAGAACATCGCAGGTCTTCGCCCCAAGCAAAGGTAGACGGGACGCTGGCGTTTGGGCACACCCTGAACATTCCACTGTGGCGTGAATCGCCGGATCAATTGTTGCTCGCGAAGGAGCGACGCGAATTCACTCGGCTGAGTTTCCCACTGGATCATTCGGGCTTTGCGGACGATGCGTCCGCCTTTTTCGCCGGAATTACTATCGGCAAAATAGCTCAGCAGGCGGCTACGGAGCGACTTGGATTTTCCGACGTAAATGAGTTCGCCGTGATGATCGACCATCCCGTAAACCCCTGGGACCCGGGGACAAGACTGAACGATCGCGGCCCTCAGTTTTGATCGCGAGCGTGCGCTAACGAAATCGATCGAACGCGGCGGATGCGGATAGAGCGGATTCCCACCAAAATCATGGGCTGTCGCTTCGATTGAACCTTTGGTTGCTTCCTTGCTCATTTTCGCCTTCCGGGGTACCGGCCATTATGCCGCAAAGGGGCGTTGACGCGAAGCTTGAATTTACCGGTATCATGACGAGATGAACGAAGAAACGATGACGGACGCCTGGGCGAGTTCACCCGAAAATCAATCGCCCACGGGTAACGGTTCGCTTGCCCCCGCGGAAATCAGCTTGGCGAAAGCGCCGTTTGAGCGTGCGATCGATGAAATCGGACGATCCATTGTGGGGCAGGAAAAGTTGGTCCATCGAATGATGGTGGCCCTGCTAACCGGTGGGCATCTGCTCATCGAAGGTGTGCCCGGATTGGCGAAGACAACCGCGGTCTCGGCGCTTTCCCAGGTGACTGGATTGTCGGATTCCAGGCTACAGTTCACTCCGGATTTGCTCCCGGCGGATTTGATCGGCACTCAGGTTTACCGTCCCAGCGAGGAGAAGTTCGTTGTCCAAAAAGGGCCAGTCTTTGCAAACCTCGTGTTGGCGGATGAAATCAATCG
>JBCCKZ010000439.1:0-5294 GCA_039027135.1 Planctomycetota bacterium | reverse complement strand
CAAAAATCATGGCCCTCGTCACGTTGGCGGGTAGAAGAGTCGCACCCTGTTCTACCGGCCCAGCCTCGGGAAGTCTCCGTCGCTCAAGCAACTCACCGTTGCGATAGATGTCAATCGGGGCAGCTTCGGAAGTGGCGGTCAAATAGATCCACTTGCCGGTCCGCTTTGTTACCTGCTCAACGACGTTGTCGTAGCGAACGGGAATACCATGTCCGTCGCGAGTCTCGATCGTAATGACGTCATCTTCGGATTTCTGGAACCGCTCAACAGGGATGCCAAGCCATCTACCCAGTCGGTAGTAACCTCCCAATGCCGCGAGTGGTTCTTTGCTCTGGGCGGAAGCCGTGATGTTCTCGGTGGAAGCCGTGCCGTTGCAAAAAATGGTAAAGAGCGTGGCGACTAGAAACGAGAAGATTGTCCTTCCGATTTGCAGCTGCGTGTCAACTTTCACTTTCTCTCGATAGGCTTCGAACGACCGATTCGACGAGGTGCATTCTTCATGGAGTGTGGCTTCAGTGAGGGAACATCGGTCTTGGCCGGTGACCTTGCTGAAGCTGTGAGTGACGAATTGAAGCGTGCGACCCGAGGCCGTAGGCGTGTTCGCAATCACGGTTTCTCCCCGTCCGGGCAGGTGCATGCCAAATTCTTGCATCCCGGGCAGCCGCTGCCGTACTTGTCTTTCAGAGCTCGGTCGAGATCAACTTCCGCAACGTTGGCGATCGTCGTCAGCCACGCGATCACGTCGGCAAATTCTTCGTAAAGGTTCTCTCGATCATCGCCGCGAAGGGCGGCAGCCAATTCACCAACCTCCTCCATGAGCCACATGAAGGTGCCATCGGTTCCGCGAGCGGCATCTTTTTCGTAATACATCTCGCGAATGTGGGATTGTAAATCCTTGAAGCTCAAAGGTTTTGAGTCGGATTCCCCTGTTGGTTCAGAGTCGGTAGCAGTCAAATTTGAAAAACGAAATCAGGCGGCTGGGGATCAAGGAGACGGGGTTTATACTCGACTGGCCATGATTTGGTTCCCCCTGCCCTTCCCCGCCAACGAGTCGATGCGGTTATTTCACCGGTGAAATCAGATAAAAGCGGCTCGGGTTTTCATCACTACCCCTTCTACGCGCCTCGTTTTTGGCACGGGATGCGGCCGGTCACCTGGTGGAAGCTGCTGAGCCAATTGCGTTTTAAGGTAACTTTTTCGAGTTTGCCCCTGCTTGTGGGGGTTTCGGTTGCGACCCCATTCAACACGGCGATGGCCTGGATGCAGGCGTTGCTTTTTGGAAAACGCATTCGGGAGACTCAGCTGGCCGGTGCTCCGGTTTTCATCGTCGGGCACTGGCGAAGCGGCACGACGATGCTGCATGAGCTGCTCTCATTGGACGAGCGGTTTGGCAGCCCCACTACTTACCAGTGTTTTGCACCGAGTCATTTCCTGGTCTCGCAGTGGTTCTTCCGCCGATTTGCCACCTGGCTACTGCCCGGACGCAGGCCCATGGACAACATGGCTGCGGGGTGGGATCGGCCCCAGGAAGATGAGTTTGCGCTCATGAACCTCGGACTACCTTCTCCCTATCGGAGGATCGCCATGCCGATCGATCCTCGCGTTGATATTGAGTATCTCGATCTGTGTTCCGATTCAATTTCTGATGACGATCGAGAGTCTTGGCTGGCTGGTCTTCGCAAATTTCTTCAGACCGTCACCGTCTCGTGCGGAAGACCCCTGATCATTAAGAGTCCGACACACACCGGGCGAGTTGGATTTCTTGCGGATGCGTTTTCAGGATCGAAGTTCATTCACATCACGAGGGACCCTCGAACGCTTTACGCTTCAACGCTGAGGCTTTGGAAGTCTCTTGATGAGGTTCAATCGGTCACCCATACGAATCATGAATCATTACCAAACTATGTGATCTCTTGTTTTGATCAAATGTACAAAGGGTTTGATCGCGATTTCGCAAACATTGATCGTCAGCGGATCATTGAGATTCGATATGAAGATCTTGTGTCTGATCCAGCCAACACATTGAGGAGAGTCTACGAGGAACTTGCCTTGGGGGACTTTTCTCACATCCAAGAACCACTTTTGCACTGGGTTGAAACGGTCCACCGCGGCTACCAATCCAATCGTCATGAGCTTGAATCTGAAGACCGCGAGCGTGTCGAGACGAATATGGCGAGCTACATACAACGTTATGGCTATGAAAGGGACTGAGGTAATGAATGAGGTCAAGACGGTTCTGGCGATTGGCTTGGTGCTTCTATCGATCGGATGTAGACCATCGACGATCGCTCGAGAAGATGTTGCTGTCGTAGCCGAAGGCAATGCGGAGGCGTCGATAGACGCCATTTCCGAACCCATCGCCATCGAACCGCTGGTCAGTTATCCGTTCACCGCCGAACAGTTACTTACCGCACGACTTCCACATCAGGATACTAAAGAAGGTGTCATCCGCTTGTTTGATACCGCGACGCTATTTGGCTGGGAAATCTTTGAAGCCGGTAATTGGCGCGTCGAAGATCAGGCGATTGTGATCGCTGCTGATAAACCAACTATCTTGGCAACGTCGGCAAGTTTCCGTGACGTCGAGCTGACATTCGAGATTCAAGCAGAGCAAGGGACGGAGGCTCGGCTACTGCTTCGTGCTCCGTTTGGGCCTAAAGATGTTGTGACGCCATCGGTTGAGATCGATTTGCTCGGTGCGATCGGAGATGACCAGAGCGAGTCAGAGAACGAAGCCGAATGGTTGTCTGTCAAAGTTGCGATCGAGGGTGAACAGGCTGTCGTCAATGTGGCTGATCTCGAGCCCGTTGAGGTTAAGGTTGAGCCCATTGATTCGCCTCGAGGACGTATCGCTTTTCGGTTGACGAAGGGGCTGATGAAAGTCCGAGACATCCGAGCTCGTCCTCTTGGGTTCGAATCTCTTGTCGACGGTGATTTATCAAAGTGGAAGCAGTACCCCGACATGGACGGAAAGTTCGAAATCTCGGATGGGCGATTACATATACAAGGTGGTTTGGGGCAACTCGAAAGTGCATCGAGTTTTGGTGACTTTGCCGTGCTCGTGGATTATCAACTCGCAAACGCGGATGTGAATTCAGGCTTGTTCTTTCGATGTATTCCCGGCGATCGCTTGATGGGCTACGAGTGTCAAATGAATCACTCGATTGAAGAAGGTGATCCGCTTCGGCCTGCTGATTGCGGAAGCGGTGGTATCTTCAGGCGGCAGGATGCGCGAGCTGTTTTGGGCCTTGGAGATGAGCCGACAACATTGATGCTGATTGCTGACGGGCCATCGATATCGGCCTGGGTCAACGGTGTCCAAGTGAGCAACTGGTACGACAGTCGCGAATCAGACGAAAATCCAAGACGAGGTCAGCGTTTGGAACCGGGCACCCTGATGATCCAGGCACATGATCCCACAACGGAACTTTGGATCGATGAGATAAAGGTTGCCGAGTTGCGTTGATTCACTCGATCAACTCGATGGGTTCATCGAGTTCCCAATCATCTTCATCGCTCCACGATTCAAAGTCCGTTCCAAGGTCCCGCAATTGGGACTGGGAGACGAAATCAAAGTTTTCTTCGCCAACCGTTTCTATCAGGCGTGAGAGAACGATCTCCTGCTTGGCTGGTGAATCATTGGGGCCAACGACGTAGCGGGGTTCCTCATCATCGTTGGCACCGAAATGGAACTTCTCGGTGAGCGACTCGTCCGGATTTCCCAGAAGCTTGACGACCGTGTCAAATTTGCCTCCGGGACGCAAATTGAACTGAGCTGCGTAATCTCGCGCCTGAGTAAGAACTTCGAGGGCTAAAGCAGGTGAGCATTCGCCTAACTCTTCAGGATCGCTTGTCATCTTGGCCAGGATGTCGCGGTAGTGTTCGCTAGGAACAATCCGGGCGAAGGCATCTTTGACACCAAGACAAAGTCCATCGACGAGAAAGTGTGCGAAGAGAAAGCCCTTGGAGGGAACTCGACCCACAGCGAGGATCGTGCCCATGCGTTCTTCCACGTCACCAGTCAGTCGAAGCTGCTCAAGCAACGTTTCGGAGATAAAGCACTTCTCGAGCGGTCTTCTTGCCGCTTCACTCACTTGCCCGGCCAGCGAGTTGGCCTCGTTTCGTTTTCTTGCCAGTTGGCGCTGAGCCTGCTTTTGCTTTTGTTTTTGCTTAGCTAGCTTCTTCTGCTTTTTGTTTTCAGCCTTCGGCATGATTTGACTCCGTTCCTAGGCGCGCGGTGAGGAAAGGGGGGGGCAGCCGAAAGTCTACGCAGTGGAGCCGTTCAGGCAATTGCGATTGTCACGACTGATCGGGGGTACGAATGGGTACCCGAGGCATCGCTCCGCTCCTCCATTCGGCTCCGTTGGAGTCAGTTGGCGGCGGAAGCAGCGGTCTTTTGAAGCATTCGCAGCGGTTTGGGCAGCGGGAACGAGACACTCTCCTCTCGAACGGTAGCCACCTCAACTTCGGCATCGAAATTGTCTTGAAGCCACTGGATGGTGTTCTGCACAACAGATTCAGGTGCACTGGCCCCCGCGGTCATGAGGACGGTTTGACCCTTCGAAAAATCCTCAACCTTGAGGTCCTGTGGGCCATCAACGAGGAACGCAGGCTTTCCATCTTGCCCACCAAGCTCCTTGAGCCGTTTGGAGTTGCTGCTGTTCTGGCTTCCCAAGACGACGATCGCGTCTGCTTGGCCCGCAAGTTTTTTGACGGCGTCCTGGCGGTTCTGGGTGGCGTAGCAGATATCTCCCTTTGGCGGGCTGTGGATGCCCGGGAAACGATCGCGAAGCCGATTGATGATGCGGGTGGCATCATCAACGCTGAGAGTCGTCTGTGTTAGATAGGCGAGTTTGGCCTCATCGGATACCTCCAGGGTATCCACGTCCTCCTCCTCTTCGACCAGGATAATCGCCTCGGGGGCCTCGCCCATCGTTCCAATGACCTCGTCGTGCCCTTCGTGACCGATCAGGAAGATCGTGTAGCCTGCTTTGGCGTACTTGATCGCCTCGAGGTGAACTTTCGTCACCAGCGGGCAGGTCGCGTCGAGGGCGTGAATATTTCGATCAGCCGCCGCCTTTCGGATTTCGGGCGAAACGCCGTGAGCCGAGAAAAGTAGCACGCTGCCTTCGGGAACGTCGTCCATCGATTCCACGAAAACGGCTCCCTTTTCGCGAAAAGTATCGACCACATACTTGTTGTGGACGATCTCGTGGTACACATACACCGGCGGCCCGAAATGCCGTAGCGTCAAATCGAGTGAGTCGATCGCCATGTGGACCCCGGCGCAAAAT
>JBCCKZ010000438.1:0-5295 GCA_039027135.1 Planctomycetota bacterium | reverse complement strand
TGTTGAGCTACGAATGAAATCAACAATCGTCATGCCGCAAACGTTGGGAAGGGCCTCGCCAGACATATGTTGCATACGCCGATCGGCGCGAGCCGCGGTCCCCACGCGGTCCGTCCGCAACCGCGGCTAGCGCCGATCGGCTGATTTGCAGACTACTGCAGAATAAATTATCCCAAGCGACGTGATTAAAGACTTTATGATCAGTAAACAGAACCTGAGTGCGATCTCCGGGATCGCGAGCTTTGTCTCTGTGTTCCTGCTATCGTTCCACACGTCAGCCGATGATGGCCTCTGGTTCCCGCAAGAAGGCCGATGGTCAGTGGCAACGGGGTGGGAAGACGAGTGGCCCACTCAGTGGCATCATGCGAACGTGGATCGCGAAGAGCAGATAGGTGAATGGACCATCTTTTATGGCCTTATCGAGACTCCAACAGGAACGATCGCATTACAGGATGATCAACGTGAACTCGACAGTGGTTTGATTGAGGTCAAACGTCGCTGGAGCTGGACGGGAGAAGTCGAATTACCCAAGGTGACGTTGTCGGTTCGCACTCAGATCGATTTGGATGATGGGAGACCGTTCATGCCATCGATCAGCTACTACGACAATCCGGCTGGGCAGTCAGTCAATGCGGATGTGATACCTGTGATCGGAACCGAAACCGGGGACAAGGGTTTTTATGAAGAGCATCGCTATTCAATGCCCTTCGCGGCAATCGAAGGTCGGCGGGGAGAGGGTTATGTTTGTGCTGCCCTTCATTCGCTTCCAAGTTCATTGATCCATGGAAACAGGCCTGATCAATGGTGGTCGCTCGGGATGGAGCGAGTCTCAGAAAGCCAGGTTGAGTTAGCTCTTTACTCAGGCGCTGTCGCTAGTAATGGCAAGAACGGCATCATCAAGGGCAAGCAAAGAAAATGGTTCGACTATCCCGACGCCTATTTGACCCTCGATGCTGGGGCTGTTGTTGAAAAGACCTTCTATTTGCAGCCACCTTCACCGACCGTTCGTGGATCGGGATTCCAAGCTCCGATGCGTGCTGCTTTGGACATGGCTGACCTGGAAGTTGCTGATGTGTACCCCGCCTATTCCGAAGTCCTGCAATCGAAAGTCGGCGACTCGCTTCGTCGGCTGCGTGATGGCGACGGCTACGTAGGAATTCACTTCCACCCTAGCGAAGACAAAAAGGTGTTTGAATTTGGTTGGGCGGCACAGTCCGACTCATTTGCCTATCCCATGATCGTGATGGGCGATGCCTATGGCGTTGAAAACGCAAGGCAGATCGCTCAAGCGTCTCTCGATTTTCTTTCGTCGGCACCGTTCAACAAATTGGGGTTCGGTGTGCGATACGACTACGGCAAAAAAGAGTGGTTAAGGCAACGACGTAATCCTCTTTCGCAAGGACAGGGTATGAACAACCTGTTCAATGCACTGCAAGCGGCTAGAAAGGTGGGAGGGTACGACACGTCCAAGTGGGAAGCGTTCTTGGTAAAAGCCTGTGAGTTCCATGCCGATCGAATTCTCAACAGTGATTGGAACCCAAAATCGACCAACGAGGGTTTTCTAGTCGCACCTTTGGCGAGAGGCTCCGAGTTATTAGGAAGACCGCGGTTCCTTGAAGCGGCTTACAAGGCGGCAGACCATTACTTGCGACGCCATCTTTCAATGGATGAACCGTATTGGGGTGGAACGCTCGATGCGAAGTGCGAGGATAAGGAAGGCGCTTGGGCGGCCATGCAAGGTTTCTTGGAGATGTACTCGCTCACCAACGAAGAGCGATTCCTTGCCGGTGCGAAGCATGCTGGTGATGTTGTTCTTAGCTATATGTACACCTGGGATGTGGCAATGCCCGCGGGACGTTTAGCCGATCACAACTTTCGCTCGCGGGGTTGGACTTCGGTTTCTGCGCAGAATATGCATCTTGATGTTTACGGTGTACTGTGCGCGCCAGCCTTCTATCGGCTTGGCGAGATCACTGGCGATGAGAACTATCGAAAGGTCGCCAAATTGTTGACGGTTCCTTGTGGCCAACTTACTGATCCCTGGGGCGCCGCCGGCGAACAGCTGCATCAAACCAACTACGCCCAACACGAAGACTATGATGATCTCAAAGGCGTTCGCGGAGGCTATGCCGAAGATTGGGACATCTACTGGATCAGCGCTCACTTTCTAGTTGCCGCAGCCCAGTTCAAGGAAATGGGTGTGGATGTCCTTGAGTGGTGAACTCAATTCAATCGATTATCATTACGTAAACTGGTCAATGAACTATTCAACTAAGAACTTCCTGCGAGAGCCTTCTTTAACGACGGATCGAGTCTGGCGTCCGGTTCACCGCTGTCCGATCATTTGCGCATTCTTGGTCAGTTGTTTCTTGCTGACCTCGATGGCGTTGGGATCGGATAAACAACAAAGGCCAAACATTGTTTTGATCATGGCCGACGACATGGGCTATTCGGATGTCGGTTGCTACGGTGGCGAAATCAAGACACCCAACATTGATAGCCTGGCCGCAGGTGGACTGCGTTTCACTCAGTTTTACAACACGGGACGATGTTGTCCGACACGCGCTTCGCTACTTACGGGGCTGTATCCGCATGAGGCTGGAATTGGTCACATGGTCTATGGCGATAAGGGCCCCGGATACCATCCCTACCTCAATCAACAGTGCGTGACCATCGCGGAAGTGCTTCGCGATGCCGGATATCGAACGATGATGACCGGCAAGTGGCATGTCGGACACCAAAAAGGCCAATGGCCATCCGACCGTGGGTTCGAAGACTTCTACGGAATTCACATCCACGTGGATAGTTACTTCAAAGTGCTTCCCAATTGTCCGGTCTATCACAATGACAAACTTGTGATTGAGCCGACCGCGAATCCAGAAAACACGCTTCATCCGGATCAGGAGTGGTACACGACGGATGTTTTCACTGACTGGTCTCTAAATTTTCTTGATGAAGCGGCCAAAGATGATCGGCCCTTCTTTCTCTATACCGCCTACAACTCGCCGCATTGGCCACTTGAGGCACCCGACGAGAGTATCGACTCATACGACGGAAAATACGACGGCGGTTGGGACGAACTTCGTTCCAGCAAGCTTGAGGAGATGCGACGACTTGGCATTGTCTCCAAAGAGACTGAGCTCTCACCTTCCAATTGTCCAACATGGGAATCGCTTTCAGCGGCGGACCAGAAAGAGCTCGCCTTTCGACGTGAGATTTATGCCGCCCAGGTCGATCGTATGGATCAAAACATCGGACGCATCGTGGCGAAACTAAGAGACCTTGGAAAGCTTGAGAACACCTTGATTCTTTTTCTCTCGGATAATGGATGCTGTGCCGAAGGAGGGATGTTTGGCTATCAATGGAAAAAGAACCATCGAGACAACTTCGCAAAGTGGCGCAAGAGCTCGGGACGTTCAAGCAGCACGGGTGAGGCCTGGTCCAATGTATCGAACGCTCCCTTTCGGATGCATAAACGATGGGTTCACGAAGGCGGTATCGCGACGCCACTGATTGCCCATTGGCCAAAGTTGATTCGTGATGGTGGAAAGCTGTCCCAGCAGGTGGGTCACGTTATCGATGTCATGGCGACTTGTGTTGACGTGGCAGCCGCCGAGTACCCTGCCGAACATCATGGCGAGAAAATCAAACCAGCAAGTGGAGTCACACTTCTTCCCGCACTCAAACAAACGGATGACCGTCGTTCGCGATCAATTTACTGGGAGCATGAAACGCACGCCGCCATTCGAGATGGTGATTGGAAGTTGGTGACACTCGATGCGACCAAGGCAGACGCCTGGGAGCTTTACGACCTCAGCCAAGTGAGAACGGAAACTCAAGATCTCGCGGAGCAACATCCCGAGCGAGTTGACCAGATGAAGCAACAATGGATCGCTTGGGCCAACGAGGCCAACGTGCTCCCTTGGCCCAAAGACCGCAACCTTTCAAAAGCAAAGGCCGCGGTATCGGACGTCGGTGAAGCAAGCAAACCCAATGTCATCTTCTTCATGGCTGATGACATGGGCATGGGCGATACCAGTGCCTACCAGAGCTTCACCGGTAGTGCGGATGAGGTGCAAGTGCATACACCATCGATGGAGCGGCTAGCAAGGATGGGCGTTCGATTTACCGATGCTCATACGCCGAGTTCCCGCTGTTCGCCAACGCGTTACGGATTACTGACTGGTCGTGATCCATGGAGAACTCGATTGAAACATTGGGTGCTTTTTGGGGCCCAAGGAGACCCGTTGATCGAAAAGGATCGACCCACACTGGCAACGCTCTTTGGTAGCCAAGGTTATCGAACGGGCGTCGTCGGAAAGTGGCACGTTGGGCTGCTTTATCGTCGATCCGATGGAAGTATCTCAGACTCCCTCGAAGACGCGGACCTTACACAGCCGTTGGCGGATGGTCCCGTTGACCATGGATTTCAGTTCGCCAGGTTCAATAGTCGTTCGCATGGTTCATCAGCGCCCAACACAAAGACTCGAAAAAAGGGTGGCCCGGGATTCATTCACGATCGCGAGCTCGTCTCCGTGAAAGGCCCCAATTCGTTTTTTGAGAAAGGTCCAAAGGCCTACATCTTGAGCGAACTTGGAGGCCAGTACTCAGACCACGCCATTGATTTCCTTTCATCGCATTTGAAGGGCGGCACAGATGAGAGCAAGCCATTCTTCCTCTACTACCCCTCAAATTCAAACCACAAGACCCACACACCAGACGATGAAATCGCTGGTGTGCCCATCAAGGGCCATTCCAAAACGAAGTCAGGCCAGCCGGGGACTACACGAATGGACTACGTCTACGAGAACGATGTGGCCCTCGGCCGGTTGATCACTTGGCTTGAAGCGAACGAAGACCCGCGTCGTCCAGGGCACAAGCTGGTTGAGAATACGATCGTGATTTTTACCAGTGACAATGGCGCTGAATCAAACAAAAAGGCCTTCACGGGACCATTTCGAAGCTACAAGGCTTCTTGCTATGAGGGCGGGCATCGCGTTCCCTTTTTGGTTTCATGGAAAGCTGGTGGCGTAGGCGATGGCGATTCGACGACGGCAGGCAGAGATAATTCGACTCCGATTTCGCTGTCCGACATGTTCGCCACCTTCTCAGAAGTGCTCGACGTGCCGTTGCCCGATCTAGCGGCCGGTGAAAAGGGAGCCGAAGATAGCGTCAGTGCTTTGGCCTACTGGAAAGGTGATGAGTCTGATCGAAGTGCCGTTCCCATGTTTTGCAACGACAACGCGAATGGCTTTAAGCAAACCAAGCAAGAAGGCGGCAAACCAACGTCGGGCG
>JBCCKZ010000437.1:0-5297 GCA_039027135.1 Planctomycetota bacterium | reverse complement strand
TGTATTCGCCGGAGCCAACCATCAACACGTTGAGTTTTCGCACGATCTGAGTTTCTCCGCCGATGTGTAGATCTGCAGCGCATGCGCCATGGGTCACCCTCATGGTCATGCAGTGGATGATCTACCGTACACGAAAAAAGGTGGGTGAGCCCCAACGCTTCCAAGAAAGCGCTGGGGCTCACCCACCCAAATGTTTCAGATTTCCGAAGGAAGCTACGCGACAACCTCTCCGTCGATAATCTTGGTGATTTCGCCCTTAATCTGCTCAACCCAACGTTCGACGCGGTCGTCTGTGTGCTCGGGCTCGCTATCTTCATCGATTACCAAACCGAAGAAATGATCGTCGTCCACTAAACCCCTCGATTCGGTGAATTGGTAACCCTCAGTAGGCCACTTGCCAATGAGTTTCGGTCGCTCTTCGCCAAGCGACTCCCAAAGGATCCCAAGTCCATCGACGAACGTGTCTGGGTAGCCAACGCTGTCGCCCAAACCAAACATGCCAACGTACTTTTCCGAGAATTCGCTTCCGGCCAGCTCGTCGAGCTTCTCATCCCAGCTGCACTGAATTTCGCCAAAGTTCCAGGTTGAAACCCCAAACAGAATGATGTCGTGTTTCATGAACTCTTCGACATCGCAAAGATCGATATCCTTGCACTCCGCTACGGTCGAACCCAGTTGCTCGACAATCATTTCAGCGATGCGCTGAGTGTTTCCGGTGTCCGTGCCGTAAAAAACGCCAACGGACGCAGTCTTGGCTTCGTCATTTGACATGGGAGAGAAGTACCCAAATGGAATGGAAATGGAGCGACCTTCATTGGCTGGTCGCGTTGTTTTCGGATTGAAGAGGGTCTGGCTGGCATCAATCTGGCTCGACCAACTATCTCTTACGAGATGATACCCGAATTGGTCAATGCTGTATAACGGCCGCAGCCCCAAAGATTTAACGATAGTTAGCCCCGAACGGATGGGCCTGATTTCTTCAGTTTATTTGAAGCAAGTTTTGAAATTCTAAAGATGTCCGAATCCTTTTCGGCGGCGGAAACGAGGCTACCACGACTCAAGTCCCCCATCGACGACGCCCCCCCGGAAGGACAAACTTCGTGCTGAGGCGTTACGGATTCGCAACACCCAAGAATGCTCCTCGAATTCTTTTTCCCAGGCAAGAATGCTCCATGACTGACGTGACCCAAGCGGTGCCGCTCGATTACCCCAGTGAAGACGATTTGCAGTTCTTGCCGGAGGGCCCGGTTGAGATCTCGGAGTGTCAATTTTCCTGGGTCGCCATCCAACACAGCTCAACCGCGACGACGGGGAGCCTCTGCGAATTTGACTTAGCCAACCAGCAAAATACGCGTTACGACCTCGAAGGTCGTCCTGGATTCGCGTTCAGGCAAGCGGACGGCAGCTACGTCATCGGTCTTGAGAGAAGCCTCATAAGATTCGATCCCACAAGCAAAAGATCAACGACTTTGGCTGACGGAATTGATGCCGATGTGGAAAACACGATCATTAACGATGGACTTCAGATCGGCGACGATTTCGTCTTCGGTTGCAAGGACCTTGAGTTTGCAACCAAGAAAGCAGGCCTCTATTTGTTTCGAAGCGGCGACAGCCAACTGATCCGATTGCGCAGCGATCGAATTTGCAGCAATGGAAAAGTTGTTGTGGAAGAGGGTGGCGAGTTGCGTCTTTACGACATCGACTCACCGGCGAGGACTGTTTGGTCGTACAAGCTTGACATCGCCGCCGGTCAAATCACTGATGAAAAGGTCGAATTTGATCTCACATCCGAGAGCGCGGTACCCGATGGCATGACGATTACGCCCGATGGAAAACACCTCATCATCGCCATGTTCCAGCCAGAAAAAGTCAGCGATGGCCAAACAAGGATGTATGACCGCCAAAGCGGTGAATTGGTCAAAGTGTGGGAGACGATAGGCTCGCGACAGAACACTTGCCCCGCCATCATCCATTTCGAGGGCCAGACGAGAGTTTTGATCACGACAGCTTCTGAACACATGGATGATGCGGATCGAGAAATGTGCCCGATGGCAGGCCGCTTCTTCCTGGCAGACCTGTAGCGTCGTCACGCCAGTCTTGGCCTGCAGCACCAGCAATGCGCATCGTGAGTAATCTGGCTCCCCCAAGCATGCTGCGTTAGGAAAGAGAATGCGGGCCAGAGCTGACGCGGCAGCGGATATGCTATGAGATCTAAACACGAGTCCCTCGTGCGTTTCCATCTCATGCCACGTCATCCTTGACCCGCCAACATGTCGTTTCGCGTTTCTGCCGCGTGTTTGCTCTTCTCAATCATCCTGCTTCTCGGCCCCGTTCTCACCATCGCGGAAGGTTCCGAAGCAAACACGACCGGACATTGGATCTTGCTCGGTGCAAAGGGGCGGCTGGCCCTGACCGATCCCATGGGTGAAGTGCAGTGGGAGATGCCCTGGAAGTCCATTCATGACCTGCATCTAACGGACGATGGTCTCATTCACACTTTGCGAGGACGAGACGAAGTGGTGCAGATTGATCCATCGACTAAAGAAATCGAATGGCTGGTCGACGTTGGGAAGTTCTATGACAAGCCAGTCGAAGTGCACTCTTCGCTTCCATTGGGTAGGGACTCAGCACTCATTGCCGTATCGGGAGCCGCCGAAGTCATCGAAGTTCGTGGACAAGAAATCGTTGGGAGAAAGAAACTAAAAGTCGACTCATCGAGCCGCCACAGCGACACCCGCCTGATGAGGCGTGACGGCGACACAGCCAGCTATCTCGTCGCCCATGAAAACGACGGCGTCGCACGTCGCTATGGATCCGACGGTTCGGTCATTTGGGAATATAAAGTGCCTCTCTTCGGACGGCCGATCGCCAAAGGCCACGGGCCCGAGGGTTTTGGAAACCGGCTGTTCTCGGCCGAATCGGATCACGCAGACAAGAGCTTTACTTGGATCGGAACCGGAAACGGACATAGCGTTTTGAAAGTGGACCGCGATGGAAATATCTCATGGCGGTTGCATCAAGATGACCTTCCCGGTGTGCGTCTGGCCTGGGTGACCAACGTCCATCAAACCGGCGAAGGCAACCTTCTCATTGGGAACTGTCACGCGGGCCCGGGTCAACCGATCGTGGTTGAAGTTGATTTGGAAACCAAGCAAGCCGTTTGGCAGCTCGATGGCCATGATCGATTTGGCAACAGCGTGTCGAACACACTACCGCTGAAGAAAAGTCAACTCGTCCACTTTGGAATTGAATCAGAAAGCAAAACGGCGTCCGACAATCAAACAGCTTCGAGCCCACCACCCAATGTGATATTCATTTTGGCTGACGACTTGGGACACGGCGATGTCGGCTTTAACGGATCGAAGGAAGTGCTCACACCAAACTTGGATGAGCTCGCGAGCCAAAGCATTCGCCTCAGCGGCATGCGTGCCAACTGCACGGTTTGTTCACCTACGCGTGCGGCAATCCTCTCTTGCCGTTACGCCGACCGCGTGGGCGTTCCCGGCGTGATTCGAACCCACGCGGAAAACTCTTTTGGCTTCTTTGATCCAAACGTACCCACGATCGCCAATCGCTTGGGCGACGTGGGATACCACACCGCAATCGTTGGAAAGTGGCATCTTGGACTTCAATCTCCGAATCTGCCGAACGAGCGTGGCTTTGATCACTTCCACGGCTTTCTCGGCGACATGATGGACGATTACTACACGCACCGTCGACACGAACAACACTACATGCGTGAGAACCAATCTCCGGTGCATCCGGAAGGTCATGCCACGGAGATTTTCACCGATTGGGCAAATGATTATTTGGATTCACGAGCCAGCCAGCCTGAGCCATTCTTTCTCTACTTGGCCTACAATGCTCCGCACTTTCCCATCCAACCGCCCAAGGAGTGGTTGGCCAAGGTAAATGAACGTTATCCGGATGTAACTGAAAAGCGTCGGAAGAATATCGCCTTTGTGGAGCATCTGGATCATTGCGTCGGGCAGGTACTCGATCGTCTCGATTCTCTTGGGTTGGCCGAAAACACCGCGATCGTGTTCACGTCGGACAACGGTGGCCACCTCGGTAGTGCCCAAAACAACGATCCGTTTCGAGATGGCAAAGGCACACATTACGAAGGGGGTTTGCGTGTACCGTGTTTGGTGCGTTTGCCCGGACAGACCCCGACCGCATCCGAAGACAACACACCCGCGATGACATTTGATCTTTCGGCGAGCGTACTCTCGTTAGCCGGCGCGAAGCTGAATCCGCAAGACGATGCCAAGCCAATTGAATCGATTACCGGCCAAACTTCCGCTTTCAATCAAACGCAACGCGAACATTATTTCGTGCGTCGCGAAGGCAACCGAAAGTACGCCGGCAAGGCATTTCACGCGATCGTGCGTGGGGACTACAAACTTCTGCAAAACGACGCCAACAGCCCTTGGGAGCTTTACAACATTCGCAAGGATCCGTTCGAAACAACCAATCTTATGAAGTCGCACCCCAAGGAAGCCGCCACGCTCATCAAGAAGCTCATTGTCCACGTTCAGCGTGGCGGTCAAACGCCCTGGCAATCGCCGACAGTGGAACACTGAATGATTGGTTATCTGTTTTAAACACACTAAACGATCTTGGATTTATTTGTTCGCATCCAATATGCACAAGTGTTTCATAAAATCATTAAGCTTGGCGGCTGGAAGCCACCACTACAAACGTCTACTCATAAATTGGGAAAAAGGTATTGAACGCGGCTTCGCAAAAGTCGCCAGGGTCATTGAAGCGACGACTTTGATTCAACGAATCAATCTGAGCCATCTGAGCTTCGGATAGGTCGAAATTAAACAGGCTCAGATTCTCGATCATGCGTTCTCTCTTCGAGGTCTTTGGAATCACCGCGGTCCCTCGCTGGACGCCCCACCGTAGGAGAACCTGAGCGGGTGTCCGTCCGACATCTTCAGCGATCGAAACGATCGCTTTCTGGTTGATGGCTGATTCGCTGGCATCGGCCATCGAGAGTTCAAAATACGACTGCGCGCCCAGTGGTGAAAACGCGGTTACCCCCATTCCGACCTCATGGCAATAACGCACTAACTTCTGTTGTGTCAGATACGGGTGCAACTCAATCTGCAACATCGCGGGTTGGATCCGGGCGCGACTTCGGAGGTCACGCAGCAAAGAGACTCCAAAGTTGCAAACACCAATGTGCTTGACCAAACCCTGATCAACCAAGTCTTCCATCGCTTGCCAGGTATCGCCAAGCGGAACGTCAATGGGATTCATCACGGGATGGTCAACTTCCGGATCATGGA
>JBCCKZ010000436.1:0-5310 GCA_039027135.1 Planctomycetota bacterium | reverse complement strand
TCTTGCCCCAGCATCTCGGCATCGATAACTCATACCACGGTCTTTCTCATCATGGAAACGATCCCAAGACCATTGAGAAACTGATCAAGCTAGAGACTTATCAAGTTGAGCAATTCAACCGGTTTATCACTCGTCTTCGCAAGACAAACGATGGTGAAAGGTCGTTGCTGGATACAACCGCTGTCCTTTTCGGCAGCGGGATGAGCGATGGCAACCGTCACAAGAATACGGACTTGCCGATTATTCTGGCTGGTGGTGGCTACGGCAAAGGGGACTTTCGAGATGTTCGCGAGGAGGTCAGTGGTAAGGTTCCTCTTTGCAATCTTTTCCTGGATATCGCTCATCGGATGGGGATCCAAAGCGATCGCTTCGGTACGAGTACGGGTGCCTTCGCGTAATTCGACATCATGCGAGATCTGGTTTACTCGATCAGTTTGCTAGCGTGCTTTGCGGCGCCTGTTCTTGCTGTGTCACCACAGCCGGATAACGCTGGCAGCGAAGTGATTGCGAGGTTCTTAGAGAACCACTGCTTGGGCTGTCATGATGATTCGTTTTCGGAAGGTGATCGAAGCTTTGAGGGATTTGGGCTGCCGATTTCTAACCATACGGGTTTGATCACGGCTGACGAGATCATCGATCAAGTAACGCTTCGGCAAATGCCGCCGCCGAGCGATTTCTCCGAAGACGAGCTGCCCTCGGACGCCGAGCGTTTGGAATTGCTTGCGGCTTTGAGGAAAGCCATCGACCAGGCTCGCGCGACGTTCGATAGTACGGGGGGTCGAACCGTGCTAAGGCGTTTGTCTCATCGCGAGTATGAGAACACGCTTGAAGCTCTGATAGGAAATCGGGTTGATACTCTAGGACTGACCGCCGACTTTCCAAAGGAGAATACGGCGGAGCATCTGGATAATGTTGGAGATGCATTGATCACCTCTGGATTCCTTTTGGACCAGTATTTTCAAGCAGCAGATCGCTTAATTGAGACTCGATTGAACCCTCCAGTTTCGGAGCCTCAGGAGTGGCACTTCACCGATAACTTCGTCCAGTACGAGGAACTCAACGGCCCGCATCGCAGTGTCTTGAAGTTCAAGTATCTCTGTCTATACGAGCAGCCCAATACAGATACCAGGCAAGGCGGCTACGGCCATATTCAAGACTTTTTGGAAGGTGTCCCCAGCTCAGGTTTTTATGACATTAAGGTGCATGTCCAAGCTATGCATCGCGACACTCATTACGACCCCGAAATATTTCGGATCGACTTTTCTGAGCCTTTTCGGATTGCTGTCGTTCCAGGCGATGCTCGAAAAGGGCACATTCATTATCCGCAAGCTATCGAGCCCATTCTTGCTGAGTCGATCGTTCCAGATGATGCACCTGAGTGGATCCCTTTTAGGGTCTGGCTGGATCAGGGACAGACGCCCCGGTTCATTTTTCCCAATGGGCCCTATGAATCACGTGCGTCAATCATCACTCTCAACGAGCGTTATGAGGAGGAATTTGAGAAGCCGGTAAAAGGTGTCAGTCGTTCCTCGCTTCTTCGCGAGGGGAAATTGCCCCACATCCGGATTGGTGAAGTGAAGATTGAAGGACCGTTGAGAGAAGAAAAGTACTCTCTGGAGGAGTTGGCCATTTTTGGGGTGGATGGTTTTCAGGAAACGAGAGCACTGCAGCAGTTGCAGTCGTTTGCCAGACTCGCTTTTCGTCGTCCGCTGCATGAAGATGACGTCCGTCGCATCGAACGGGTTTACTTACACCGGATTGACGAGGGTGCCACTCCTCGACAAGCGGCTTTGGATACGGTCAAGATGGTTCTCTGTTCGCCCTCGTTCTTGTACATGGGCGAATTCACCGACGAGTCGAGCTTGCTTCTCAATTCGCATGATTTGGCTTCTCGATTGTCCTATGCCCTTTGGGCATCGCCTCCTGATGCCGAATTGACTGCGTTGGCAGATGGCGGAATCATCGACAATCCAGATGTCATGAGTCGTCAGATCGAAAGAATGCTTGATGATTCGCGAAGTGATAGGTTCGTTGTTGGCTTTCTCGATAGTTGGCTGAACCTTCGCGACCTTGGTAGTCAGCCACCGTCTCGAAAAGACAATAAAGACTATTACGGTAAGGCATTGCCGGACGCGATGCGTTCGGAAGCACAACTGTTCTTTCGGGACTTGCTCGACAATGACCGAAGTCTGAGTCATCTATTGGATTCGGATTACACGTTTGTGAACGTGGATCTCGCCAACCTCTATGGTCTGCCAGAAGGGAAAACGTTGCGTCAGGCGGATGGCTTTAAGCGTGTCGTGTTTCCCGACCGGCGACGTCGCGGTGGCGTGATGGGCATGGCATCGGTTTTGACCGTCAGTGCGAACGGAGTTGATACTTCGCCGATTACGAGGGGCGTGTGGGTACTTGAGAACCTTCTTGGGATGTCACCGCCTCCACCGCCAGATGAGGTGCCATCGATCGACGCAAATGTCAGCGGTGCGAATACCATTCGAGAAAAACTTGAACTGCACAGGCAAGACGAAACTTGCAACGTCTGTCATCGAAAAATCGATCCGATGGGCTTCTCTCTCGAAAACTTTGATCCGATTGGGCGTTGGCGCGATGGGTACAAGCGTTCGAAAGGTGCCAAGGTTGACCCCACTGGGCAGCTACCGTCTGGTGAGCGGTACAGAGACTTTGGTGAATTTAAGAAGGTTATTTCGGAAACCCGTTCAGATCTTTTTCGACGTCATCTTGCCGAAACACTGCTCGCCTACACGACAGGGCGGCTTGTTGAGTCGACCGACCGATATGCCGTCGAGGATATCTTGAAACGTACCGAGGCAAGCGGAGATGGCTTGAAGACTTTGGTGCGTGAGATTTTGCTGAGTAAACGTTTTCGAGAACGCTAGCTTTTCATCGAGGACTTAGCCGAAAACCAAGGCTTCTTCCGGATTGAAAAAGCGTTCGTGCTCGTCACCCCAACGAATCGAGTACGATGGGACGATACGTCGTTACGCGTTTGAGTGCACGTGCGACTTCAAAGTTTATCGAGCTTCGCAACGCCGTACCATGAATTCGATTCGAGCCACTACTTTTCTCTGCATTGCTGCTCTAGCCTGTTTTGCTAATGCGGATGAACCGCCGGGATTCGTCAGTCTCTTTGATGGCAAGAGCCTTGACGGTTTTCAATACGACGAACGGTTTTGGCGAGTGGAGGACAACGCCATCATTGGTGAGACAACGTCGTCAAATGCCGCTGAACGCAATACGTTTCTGATTCTTGGGGATGAAAAGTATTCGGACTTCGAATTGCGCTTTTCATACCAAGTTGATGGTTTTAATTCCGGAGTTCAGTATCGAAGCGTTGAGAAGCCAGGCTTTGTTGTCGATGGCTATCAAGCTGACTTTGAAGCTCAGTGGCATGGCGACGGGAAGACCGACAAGTTCTCAGGAATGTTCTTCGAAGAAAACGGTCGGATGTTTCTTGGCAAACGAGGGCAGGCTGTGATCGTGCGTGCGGGAGATGATGGTCCACGAATTGATGTGATTGGTACAGTAGGCGATGCAGTCGAGTTGGAGAAGAACATCCGTCGCGATGACTGGAATGAATACACGATTGTGGCTCGAGGTTATCAATTCACGCATATCATCAACGGTCGCGTTATGTCGGTGGCTTATGATGAGGATGCCGAAAACCGTCGTGCCGAGGGAATCTTTGCATTCCAACTCCATTCCGGGCCACCGATGAAGATCCAGATCAAGCATCTCAAAGTTCGACGACTTCGTTAATCAAGCCATGATGTTTCATTCCACCCGTGCACGGATTGGCCGACTTCCAGATTTCTCAATTGTGATTGCACTCG
This sequence comes from Planctomycetota bacterium, assembly GCA_039027135.1. Classification (GTDB taxonomy): domain Bacteria; phylum Planctomycetota; class Planctomycetia; order Pirellulales; family Pirellulaceae; genus Rubripirellula. The sequence goes on along the minus strand of JBCCKZ010000436.1, from coordinate 1,459 downwards.
TCGTTGGCGTTGCAATGCAACCGAGTGTGGCGGCCAAGCCTGAGCTAGAGGAATATGCGTCTCATGCGATGTCCAATGCGGGCAATGCTAAAAGGGGCAAAGCGATCTTCAATGACAAGACGCGTGCTCAGTGCATCACCTGTCACGTTGTTAACGGCGAAGGCGGGAAGGTTGGGCCTGACCTGTCAAAAATCGGGGGAAAATTCGATCGGATTCATTTGATCGAATCGGTTCTTGAGCCATCAAGGCAGTTGGTTGAAGGCTACCGCACCTCACAGGTACTGACGATCGACGGCGAAGTGTTGACAGGGATCATTCAATCGCCAGACGAAGACAGTTTTGACCTGGTCGATCAGAAGGCCGAGTCGCGCCGGATTGAACGAGAGGATGTTGAAGAAGTTCGACTATCAACCGTTTCGGTCATGCCGGAAGGTTTGGCCGGTACGTTGTCAACACAAGAGTTCACGGATCTGATTGCGTATCTGGAGTCTTGTCGTACCGGAGCCGCCAGCGGTTTTGGAGCGAGCACTTCCGGACCGATTCGCATTTCCGAAGGATTTGAAGTGACTCGTGTCGCTTCGGGGCTTTCTGGTGCCGTCGGTATGGAGGTCCTTGATGACGGACGCGTGCTCATTTGTGAACAGCATGGTCAGCTGAGAGTAGTTCGCGAGGATCGGCTTCTTGATGAACCGATGTTGTCGCTCGATGTGGAGCACTACTGGGAACGTGGTCTGATCGGAGTGACCGCGGATCCTCGCTTCCCGGAAAAGCCATGGGTTTATGTCACCTACGTGAGCGATGAGCCGTTTAGTCATCATGTGATCAGTCGATTTCGCGTGGATGGTGATCTGGCGGATCGATCAAGCGAACAAATCCTGCTCGAAGGAGATGATCAAGCTACGCTTGGTGGTTTCAAGCCTTCGGGGCACCAAGGAGGTGGAATGCATTTTGGCAAAGATGGATGTCTTTACGTTGGGCTTGGTGAACAGACAGCCGAGATGCCGGCACAGCATTTAGACACGCTGCAAGGAAAAATCTTGAGACTTCGTCCCGATGGGACAATCCCCAAAGACAATCCTTTTTTGGCAAAGACTGAGGGCAAGTATCAATCAATTTGGGCGATCGGTTGTCGCAATCCATTCACCTTTGCGATCGACAAACTAACCGGCCTGATGTTGATCAATGATGTGGGCGGAAAGTTCGAAGAGATCAACGTTGGAATGCCCGGGGCTAACTATGGGTGGCCGATTGCCAATCACGGCCCAACCGAAGACAGGAAATTCACTGGCCCGATTCATTGGTATCCAGAGGCATCGATAAGCGGTGGTGATTTCGCGCCAGTGGGATCCCATGCGTCGCTTGAGGGCCGCTATGTTTTTGCGGACTTTGTCCATGGCTGGATCAAAACCATCGACCCTCAGAATCCCAGTGACGTACGCGACTTGGCATCTGGAATTCG
>JBCCKZ010000435.1:0-5317 GCA_039027135.1 Planctomycetota bacterium | reverse complement strand
GGATTGTATGCTCCTCGACGTGGTCAATCCAAACTCTTTCTGGATCTACATTCAAGTGTTTGAGAACCTCTAGCGTGCGTCGAGTTCCACGAACCTTATCCTGCAGGTGAGGCGTGTGGATGAGAATAAGCTGATCGTGATCGAGCGCCATTTGCACCTGAGCCTCGAAGATCTGCTCTTCGTTTCTCGTCGTCTTGTGGAAGCCAATCTCTCCAACCCCGAGCACCGTCGGTTTACTAAAGAAACTTGGCATCTTCTCCAGCACTTCAAAACTCAGCTGCGTGTTTTCGGCTTCCTTGGGATTCACGCCAACCCAACAAAAATGTCGGATGCCATACTCAGCAGCACGAGTCGGTTCGAACTCACTAATCTGTCGGAAATAATCAATGAATGTTTCCGCGTGAGCCCGGTCAAAGCCCGCCCAAAACGCGGGTTCGGCAACCGCCACAACGCCTGACATTGCCATCCGCTCGTAATCCTGAGCTGTGCGTGCGATTCCGTGATAATGCGGCTGTATGATCTGCATGGCTACTCTCGATGGTTGTTAGGCTGATCACTGTGGATCAGAAAATAGGTTCAGCAAACGCTCGCTCCGGTCAGTTGCAAACTCGCGACTAGCGAGCAGTTGCAATGACTCATACATCAAATCAAGTCGATTGTCCTCAAACGCAGTCGCTTCAGCTCCAGCTTCACAGGCTCGGTCGCAGCGATCCAATAGGGCTGCAATTTCAAGAATCTGGCAACGAGCTTCAAGGTAGTAGCTGTCCAAGACGTGTTTAGGATTTTGCACCGATCAAGGGCTCCTGTGTGAACTAAGTTGCTCTCTTGAGGACCTAGAAAGTTCTAGACTTCAAAGGCATGGCATTTCGAATCAAGAATCGCAAGTTATCCCTGCTTCGCCTATCGTGCCCTCAATGAATCCATGAACGACTCGTCCTGAATGAATGACCAAACTTCATCACATCGAGGAGGCAAGCCTTCATCCAGCGAAAAGATATCCCAAGATTCTAAACCCAGTTGCAACTGAGTTGCAAGTATCGACACGTGGTTTAACGCTGGTTAGTCCATTGAGCTGGAGGACTCCTGCGCCTACGACACGTCTTTCGAGACAGCTCGCCTACGTAATTCGACGTTGGCAATCCGGTCGTCGAACGCCAGGATTAAAAAGCACAATGCTGACAGCATTGGCAATGCTCATCATGTCTTTTTGAGTCCCCAACTATTCGCAATCCGCAGTATTAGCATGCGTAAGCCAGTATTCGCTCAATACAATGCCCGCGCCGTTGGATTCGGATAGTCAGCACCTCGATCAGATGCTTGATCTATCTTCACAAGCCTGGCATCGAGTTCATTGGGCGTATCGAAATTGTTCGTTGAACTTCGCCACTACCGGCAGAATGGCTCGTGCAGCATCCGACCTCACGACATCTGTTTTAACATCGGCCGCATCAACTTCATAAAGCTGGTCAAGCCACGTCAGTGCGGCGAGATCGAGAAGCAACGGCCCTGCATGCCCTTTAGTATCGCGGAACAACGAACCGGAATCGCGGGACACGAGAGACCCGATCTCCGAAAGACGACCAGATGCATGACAATCTTTCAACTCTCTTGCGACTAAACCATAGTTGACGAACTGGATTTTCGTCTCGGGATATTGTCCGCGTAGAGTCTTAACGGTCTTGAATAGCCTTTCGTTCGAACCGCGAATGATCCTGCTGAAGTCATCCACACTGGCTTCTGGAGCATCTGGCCAGCATAGCCCAATGAAGATATGAACTTTCGGATTGTGCTGGATAGCGAGATCGATCCATCGCTCATAATCTTCTACCTTGCAATTTGATTCGTCGAAATAAGTCATCCCCAGGAGGTGGATGTTGCCCGTTTCCAAGATCTTGGTCGCTGCTGACCGGTGAGCGCTGCTACTCCAAATTCGTCCAGGTGCTCCGCCCGCATTTCCCTTCAGCACAAAACTAGCATGATGATGACTCAAACCAATCTCGGTAGCCATCTCATCAAATCTCTTAGCAACCGGAATGAAGAAACTGTGCCCGAGGAAGAGACACCTCGCACCTTCTTTTAGGTCCGCTGGCTGATCATATGATGCAGTGTCGATCGATTCATTGGCGGGTGTGGCAGGCGTCTTTTTGCCTTTCATCTTGTACCGATACGCTCTCGCCTCATCTACTGACAGTACACCATCGTTGTTTAGATCCGCATCGGGATAGCGTTTCAACGCATTTTTCAATCTATCGTTAAGCTGAGCCTGAGCCATTGTATTGGGGGCCAGCATCAAAAACGCGACAATCGCCAACGCAAAACCACAGGGCTTATTCATTCTAAATCTCAATATCTTTGAATAGTTGACTTAGTTAAATCGAATAGTGAACAGTGGCGTCGATAAGCTTCGGTTTACGCCCAATAGACTTCTGACAAATCACGATTCTCCTGGCGAACGTGCGAACTTATTCGGAGCCTGCTCCTCTCAAACCACACTCCGCGAAATTCATGATCTGGGAGAGCTCCGATTCGATGTCGTTCTTTTCTCCGTCAAGCCGCCATCGCAATAAGACCGATCTCACAAGCCCAGTCAGCAAACGGGCACCCGCCATTGCATCGAGTGTGCTACCGAACTCGCCACTCTTCTTGCCTTCATCGATCGCTTTGGCAAGCACTTGCAAGATCCCTCGAAGACCTTTTAGGTGTTCATCAATCAATCGATCTCGATCTGAGCCACGCTTGCCTGATCGTTGCAGCTCACCGTGGTATTCAGTGACAGCTTGAACGAAGCTGTATAGATCACCTGCGTCCGAAAGCAGATGACGAAGCATGCAACGAATCGCTTCGGTCGCCGATTCATGCGGTTCAAGTTCCGCTTTGAGTGATTCGACGATGTCAGCACTGGCGGCAATGCTTGTCTGGAGAAAGAGCTCTTCCTTGTCTTCGAAATAGTTGTAGACCGATGCCTTCGAATATCCGGCTTGGGCGGCTACATCCTCCAATCGAGTGCGGTAGTAGCCCATTGCGGAAAAGACATCGTAGGCGGCTTCAAGCAGCAACTTCCGCTTGAGTGATTTGCCTTGAATCGCTGGCGAGACGGCTGACATGACTAACCCGACGAGACTTAGGGGCAAACCCGACGAAGCGAAAACAAAGAAAAGTGACCGAAAGGTCATTTTTCTGACTCGCTGGTCAGATTTTATGCCCAGCGACTTCCTTTGTCAAAGAAAACTGACAAAAAACCAGCTTTTCTGCGTTGGTTCTCATACCTACCGCTCGGCCACTGACTTCGAGAAATCCAGAGCGACGAGCCAAATGAAACATTAATGTGGTAGGAGGCTCACGACTGGAACTCAAGAGAACACGCGGAAACGGGTTCTTTTCATCAACACTCGCAATGCCATTCGCTAAGCCACTGTCCATAACCCGTATGGCTTGGGAATGAAACTTGGATAACCCGATCCTGAGTCGCGATCCAAATCCCAAGCTGGACTTCTTGACCAACAGCGCGATCTATCGAAATGCACAAACGGCCTGTCGATTTAATGACATCCGTGAAATCAATGATCAGCCGCGGTGCGCTAGCACCCGGTTACGGTTTGGAACCGGACGCTATCGCGTTGCGGCTTATTAAAACGACAGGCCGCAAACAAGTTTGGTTACAAGTTGATCGCGATTGTGCTGGTCTTCCTGGTTTGGTGGCTCAATTGTGCGTTCAACCTTCAGTGGATACGGTTTGCCCCGAGACCTTGTACTCGACAGCAAGACAGAAGACCAATTCCAATGGCTAATGGAGAAGTTAAACGATCCGAAACAGCACCATCGTACTGGCTCGTGCTACTCTCCTTGATCAGTGCAGCGATTGGATACATCACATCGATCACAGTTGCCCAAATCTTGGGCGCTGACGGCTTCGAACATTATGCGGTCGCGATCGCATCTTTGGCGATCTTATCGACAATTGCAGAAGCTGGAACAGGGAAATTTGCACTCAAGGCATGGCCTGAATACATCACTACAGGCCAACTGGGCCTTGCGTCAGGATTTGTGCGTTTTGCGTTAACCGCAGTTGTCGTTATCAGTCTTGTAATTTTGTTAGTCGCTGCTACCGGTGAATCGGTCGAAGGCAATCAATTCGGCGATCATGCTTTCGGAATCGCCGTCTGTTTCCTCCCTGGTGTAGCGCTAGCCGGTGCTGGCATCGACTTCGTGATGGCTTCTCGCCGAGCCATCATGGGTTCATTCATTTCACGTTTGTTTATTCCCCTGTTGACGTTCGTTACGATCCTGTTCTGCGCTCAACTTTTCTCCAGCTTTGATTCCTCGTGGGCGGCTGCGTGCTTCGGTATGAGCTCATGCATTGGTGCAAGCATCGCCATCGTCGTATTTTTGAGAACGTCAGGTCAAAAACTTCGGTCGGTCACCCCCGCTTACCAGGTTCGGCATTGGACCTGGGAATGTACGAAGTACTTGTCCCTAGCCATGCTTGTGACCTTGACTTTTCGAATCAGCCTGCTTGTTTTGGAAGTATTGCCTGTGTCAGAAATCGAGGTGTCGCTCTTTGCCGCGGCAACCGAAACTGGATGCTTGATCTTGTTGCTATCGAAGTCCACTGACAAGTACTATCAACCATACATATCGGTGATGCTCATGCAACAATCATGGGACGAGGCCGTCACGATGAGACGCCAGCGATACAAGAAAATCGGAATCGCCTGCCTTTTGTTCTTGGGTATTGTCGTCTTTTTTGGCCGTCGTATTCTTGGGCTTTACGGCGAAGAATTCAAAGACGGCTACCTGGCACTCTGTTTCGTCGCATTTGGCGCCAGCACTTGGACAGTGTTTTCACTCGCACCGGCGTATCTCAAGTTTGTCGCTAAAGACCAGTTCGTTTTTCTCACCAACGTCTTCGGTGCGTTTGCTATGGCGACACTGACTTTCACACTCGGAATGCACTGGGGCGCCACGGGGGCGGCCTTTGCATTTTGCGTCGTGCTCTGTGCCGTCTCTCTAGCCAATCTGTTTGTCGCAACAAAACACTTTGCGGGTATTCGACAAACAATCGAGTGAGTTTGCGACCCCCTTTTGCAATGGACCATTTGATGTCCATCGTGAACGACTTCGACCTCTTAACGAAAAAGCTCTCAGTGGATTTCTCCACCGAGAGCTTCATCGCATGAGCGCCGCCGTCGGCCGGACTATCCGACCACGCGTGTCACAACACCCGAGCCAACAGTCCTGCCACCTTCGCGGATGGCAAACCGATCACCGCCGGCAACCGCAATAGGTTGCTTAAGTGTGACCTTGAGCTGCACACCAT
>JBCCKZ010000434.1:0-5323 GCA_039027135.1 Planctomycetota bacterium | reverse complement strand
TCCCATCCATTCTTGGCATGTTCAGATCCAACAGGATCAGGTCAGGGCGTGGTACGCTTTCATATTCCCCTAGACGCCTTAGGAACGACATCGCCTCGACGCCGTCGATAACCCTATGAATCGAGTTCGGAATCTTCCCGTTTTTCAATGCTTTGCAAGTCAGCTCGGCATCTGCATCGCTATCCTCGACCAGAAGTATCTCAATGGCCTTCAAGTCGTTACTCGTCTCTTTGTCGGCTTTAAAATCACGTCTCGTCTGAAATCTCACCCAGGAGGTCGAAAGACCCCAAAAAATTCTTAACGGAATCGTTTGAGGGTCATGAACAACTGTCGAATTAGGCCAAAGATGCGAAGCAATCGACTTGCAATCAGCGACAGAGCGAAAGTTGTTCTCGCATGGTCCATTGCTTTTATTCTCGGACACTCTTTGATCGGATGTGATCGATCGGCGAAACGCCCCATCGATTCGGGGGCGCAAGTGGCTGAATCGGCCGAGCCAGTAAAGACGTCGGAGCAAAGGAGTTTGTACGTTTCTGCTCCAAGCTCGACTGAGACCATTGCTATCGGGCTTGATGCTGATCTGACTTCCGCATCGGCCCAGGCGGGGGAAGCGATTCGAAGAGGTCTGGTCTTGGCGATTGAACAGGTCAACCGTCGGGGTGGTTTGCTCGGAAAGGATGTTGAGCTGGTGCTCCGGGACCACCGGGGAAATCCGATTCGTGGAGTCGATAACATCCGGGAACTCGCAAGCTACAAGAATCTCGTTGCGATCGTGGGCGGAATCCACACGCCTGTTGCACTCGAGGAGTTGGCCGTCATTCATGAGTTGAAAGTGCCCTATCTCGGGCCATGGGCCGCCGGGACGCCTTTAGTTTCCAATGGCTATGATCCCAACTTCGTCTTTCGGGTCTCTGTCCGAGATGAGTACGCAGGTGAATTCCTAGTAGATAGGGTCATCGATGAAGGCTGGGAACGCATTGGTATCATTTTGGAACAAACAGGCTGGGGACGTTCGAATGAAGAAGCGATCATTAGAGCCCTGCAAAATCGCGGCCTCGAACCGGTTGCGTTGGAGTGGTTCCATTGGGGAGACACCGGAATAACATCAAAACTCCAGCGACTCATTGATGCCGACCTGGAGGTCGTCCTTTTGATTTCCAATCCGCTGGAAGGCGCTTCCGTCGTAACGGCAATGGCGAGGCAATCAGAGGAGTTCCGCTTACCCATTCGTTCACACTGGGGAATTGCGGCAGGTAATTTCCCCGATCTTGTCGGCGAATCACTGCGTCAAGTCGACCTTCAACTGATTCAGACTCATTCGTTTTTGAGGGATGATTTAACTGGTCGAGAAGAGTCTTTCGTCAACGCCTACTGTGAAATGTTTGATGACGCCCAATCGGCGCGTGACATCTTTTCGCCCGTGGGAACAGCGCATGCTTATGAATTAGTTGGAATGCTTTCCCAGGCGATCGAGGATTGCCAATCAACGGATCGCCTGCAGGTCCGAGATGCCCTTGAAGACTTGAAAGCTTACGAGGGTTTGATCCGTTTCTATGAGCAACCTTTTCCAGCGGATCACCACGACGCGCTATCGTTTGACGATTTGAGTATGGCGAAGTTCGATGAATCAGGAGTCTTAGTTCCGATCGCTCAAAAAGAATCGGATTTGGATCGTTGATGAAAGAGATGTCGCTCAACCGGGTCATGCTGCAACGCGTGCTGCCACTAACGCTGGTTGTGCTAACGGGGATCCTGCTGATCACGAGATATAGCGCGAACCGAATCATCAAAGGCCAAATAGGAAACCGAGTGGCCCAGTCGGCAAAGCAGTCCGCGAATGGGTTGGACGACCGAATCGAATGGCTTCGTGAGTCAGCTCGTTCTCTCGCCGAGAACGACTTGTTGATCAATTCGATCATCGACAAGTCTCAGCGTGATCTGCAGCTTCAGATCTTTTTTCGCTCCTTACGCTTGCCGAGCCCCGCTTTCCGACAAGTGGTCATGTCGGACTACCGAGGCCGCCAGATCGCCTCAACCGATGGGGCAACATCCCGGAAAGCAGAGCGATATCTACCACTCACTTCCAATGGTGACGAGTATTTTGAGATTGGTGCTGAGCGGATTCTTATTGTTGTCCCAGTGCTTTACTCGAATAGTGCTGAAGCGAGCGTAGCCGTCGAGTATGACACCGATAGTTTCTTTCGAAACATTCAGCCGCTCGATGACGGTCAGAGGCTGTTGGTGAAGTTTGAAGGGAGTGATGTCTGGAACTCGTCGGCGACAGATGATTCGTCCGGATGGATCTCAAGCACAAGGCAACTGCAATCGAATCCAGCGATCCAGATTGAACGCTCCGAAGCGATAGAGTTGGCGATGGCTTCAGCCAACGCGCTGGACATGTTTCTTGTCGGAACGCTCGTTGCCAGCTGCTTTGCGGTTTTCCTGGCAATCTCGAAGGCATCAAATATTGCAACACGTCCGCTATCTCAGTTGATTCAACAGGTCAACGCGATCGAAGACGCCAATGACTTAACGACGACGGTCAACGTACGAGGGACCTCTGAGTTTCAAAGCCTCGCCGGGTCCTTCAATCGAATGATCCAATCCTTGTCCACGACGACGGTCTCGCTGGATTCGCTTCGAGCCAGTGAACAGCGATTGCGAACGGTTGTTGAGGGCATGCCCAATGGTGTCGTTGGTACGGATCGCGATGGCGAAATTGTATTGATCAACGCCGCATTGGAAGAGATCTTCGGCTTCCCAAGGGAAGAGTTGCTCGGGCAGAAAATCGAGACTCTGATCGCCGTAGAGACTCTTCTGCAGCATGTTCAGGATCGCAGCGACTTCTTTGAGTCTTCCGACGCAAGCGATATCGCTGATCGGCGATCGCTGTACGGCATTCACAAAGATGGTTCCAACGTACCCGTTGAAATTGGGCTGACACCTGTACGCTGGGCCAATGGTGAGGGGGTTCTGGCCTCGGTCGTCGACATCTCGTCGAGGAGACAGCAGGAACTCGAGAATGAACGACTTCGGCACGAAACACAATTGATTCTTGATTCTTTGCCATCACTCGTCATCTATAAAGATCTCGAAAATCATCTAATCAGGGTCAATGCAGCGGCAAGCGAAATGATCGGAGCGAGCCGCCAAGAGATTGAGGGGCGTCACAGTAGTGAGTTCTTTAGAGAGCACGAGAAGTACTATCAAGATGACTTGGAGGTGATACGGTCAGACAAGCCGCGTCTGGGAATCGTGGAGAGTATCACAACTGATTCAAGCGGAGTGCGATGGGTGAGTACCGATAAGATTCCCATCCGCGACTCAAGAGGAGAGCCCATCGGCATCATCGTGGTCGCAAACGACATCACTGATCTGAAGGCCGCTCAAGAGAAGCTCGCCAACGCCAATGAAGACTTGAAACGTAGCAACGATGAGCTGGAACAGTTCGCCTATGTGGCGTCACATGATCTTCAAGAGCCGCTGCGAAAGATAAATTCGTTTAGCACTCTCTTGGTTGACGACTGCAGTGAGGAGCTGAGCGATGATGCGAAGCGGTTTCTCAACATCATCGTCGATGGTTCGCAGAGAATGCGCGTGTTGATTCAAGACCTGCTTGCTTTTTCACGTATCGACTTCCAAGATCGTCAGTTTGTCGAAATCGATGCTCATGACGCCGCTCGAACGGCTATAGACAACCTCTCCGAGGCGATTAAAGATTCAAACGCAAGCGTAAGCGTCGATGAGTTGCCGGTGGTTCGCGGCGACAATGCACAGATGGTATTGCTGTTCCAGAATTTGATTGCAAATGGAATCAAATACAACCAAAGCCAAGAGCCAGAGATTCGTGTGTATTCAAGGACATCCAATGACGAGTGGATGATTTCGATAAGCGATAATGGCATCGGGATTGATCCGAAGTATCACGACCGAATTTTTGGGGTATTCAAACGTTTGCATCGTTTGGAGGAATACCCGGGAACGGGGATCGGGCTCGCCATTTGCAGACGGATCGCAGAGAGATTGGGCGGAAGCATTCGAGTCGATTCCAAGCCGGGAGTAGGATCAACTTTCCACGTTTCGATACCCCGTGATGTCGAACAGTAAGGTTGCGGTCCTGACGGAGCTTTGGATTCATGGCCCGGTAGATCAGCAGAGGCTCTAGATTGCCATGCTACTGCTGCGGGCTATGAATGTGGCGTAGATTACTCGCCGTCGCTTGGCTCGCCGCCTTCGATGAGTTTTCTCATCAAATCGTCAATCGGATCACATTCGACGACGAAGTCTTTATCGCTTGCGGTGGAGCGTAGTTGTGGTCCGAAATAGTTGGACTCATTGACAATGACACCCAGTAGCCTGCGAATTTGGTTGTCGCTGACTTCGCCGTCCTCGATAGGTAGTGCGGCTTCAACGATGACTGTCTCAGTTCCCGAATAACGACCTACCATGATTTGGTCATTCCGCTGAGCCATCGCCCTGAGGACGCGAGTTTGCCCCGCTTCATCGTACTCATCCAAATGAACAAGCGGCAACGAGCGAACAAGTAAGCATTCGCCATCCTCCAGAAGGCGAATATGGACGCCCGTCTTTTGACCAAACATTAAGAACCAGGCACCTCCCTCGTCCGTGGTTGCACGGAAGTAATGCAGCTCTTCATTGTCTAAAAAGCTTTCGATCCGAAACTCGTTGATTGCCATGAGCGGTTCCCTAATCTTCGACCTCACTGAACCCTATCCGAAAACACGCTGGATGCCAAGTTTTCAAGCCAGATGTCGTTCGGAAAAGCCGGTACCGTCAGCAAGGGATGGGTGTTTTTTGGGCCCCTTGATGACGCTGCGTAATGGGATTCTCTAGGTTCCTTTAAGTTGAGTTTTCTATTGTCTACCCAGCAACTTTAAACTGCGATCTGCATCGTATCAGGGGGACAGGCGAATAGGAGGTTTTGAATTTTTTTCTTTCTGTCTTCATCATTCACGCCTCCCTTACGCAGCGACCTATGTCGTCGCATCCGCGGTTGCGCCTCATCCTGATCACCGAAAAAACGATTGCGAGTCTTGCATGATGCACTTCGTAAGCGTCGTTTCGGAGGGCAGATCACGACCTATCAAAGGATCTCTCGACGATTCTTGACGTAGTCCCACAGCACGAAACGATCTAGGTCCTTCCCACTGGTGAAGAAGACGCGGCCACTGGTCATCTGGGCAAGCCGCTGGGCGAATTGGATGTCTTCTCGACTTTGCGACCAACTAGGAATCAGGAAGATGTTGATCGTGATTCCCTCTTTGACACACAGTTGCCCTTCGCGCATGGTGGCTTTCTCCGT
>JBCCKZ010000433.1:0-5325 GCA_039027135.1 Planctomycetota bacterium | reverse complement strand
GTCCCTTTCCTCGCTCCTGACAAATACTTCGAGCTCTACCCCAAGAGCGAGCTGGTATTCACGCCGGCATCTCTCGAATTTTGGAAGCAAGCTCCCAAAGTCGCGCAGACAAAACGATATGGCGGCTTGGGGTTCGAATTCGGAGTCGAGAACCCAGACCTACGACGAGACTACATGCAAGCTTACCATGCGTGCATCTCTTTCATTGACGCACAGATCGGCTCGGTACTTCAAGCGTTGGAGGAAAACGAGCAATCAGAAAATACGATCGTGATCCTTACCTCCGATCATGGCTATTTGCTAGGTGAAAAGTTCATGTGGGGCAAGGTGATGTTATTCGAACAATGCGACCGAGTCCCTTTGATCATTCGTGTTCCAAAATCACTAGGTGCCGGCTCGACAGCCCCAAACTCGCAAAGCCAAGGTTTGGTCGAGTTAGTTGACCTCTTTCCTACGTTAGCCGAACTCTGTGACGTAGACGCACCGGCCGACCTGCAAGGTCGAAGCCTGGTTCCCAACCTTTCCGATCCGTCATTGCCTGGCAAAGAACTCGCCTACACGGTCGTTACTCGTGGGAAGCCACAAGAGGCCATGCTAGGAAAGGCCGTCAGAACACAACGATTCCGGTATACGAAGTGGCCGGCGGGCGAAGAGCTCTACGACCTCAAAACGGATCCGGAGGAAAACCATAACCTTGTCGATTCGTCGGGCCACTTCGAAGCGTTGACGTTGATGCGTGCCAATCTCGCCAAAGCGGAGTCCAACGCGATGAAGCAGAAGCGGTAACCCCAAACCGCGAGTTTTGGCGTATCGGGACGCGTCGCTTCAGACCTTTCTGAATTCCAGCTTCCCAGCGAAAACTCAAACAAGAGAAACTCCGTCGCCACGATCGGCGTGCAGAGCTGCGTGCGAACAAACACGCTACTAAACCAAGTCCTTTAGAAACGGGATCTCGCCGCCTTTCTGTCGAAACACCGGGCAATTGCGCAAAGTAACCTGCACTGCGGAAGCCAAAGGACGATACTCCATCGATCTTTGTGTATCTTCTGAACGATCATTTCTGGTACGCTACGTATTCACCGACAACTTTTGACCTCAACACACATGAACCACCGGCTTGCATTCTTTATCGAGAGTGCACCAGCTTTGAGAAGAAAGAGCGGCTTGTGAGCAAGAAAGTGTCACGCAAACGCACAGACATCGCTGAGTCTCAATCGAAAGCCACACCGGACAAGCGTTGGAAGATTCTCGGGTTATCAATGTCAATTGTCGCGATATTAGCGGCCTTTGCTCTCGCCCAAGATCGTTTTACTAATGAACGTAGCCAAAGAGACGGTTCCAGTTCTCTAGCAGGGAGTCCGCCTGCGGAGTTTACATATGAACTCGTGGCGACGTACCCGCATGACCGAAATGCGTTCATCCAAGGACTCGATTTCGACGGAGAGACCATTTTCGAGTCCACCGGACAATATGGTCGGTCGACCATCCGTCGCGTCAGTCTTGAAACCGGCAAGGTCGAAAAGTGGCTCCGGCTGGACAAGAGCCTGTTCGGCGAAGGCTTAACGCTCTTCGAAGACAAGATCATCCAATTGACTTGGAAACGCGGAATCGGCTACGTGTTCGATGCGCAAAACCTGAAGCTGCTGAAGACTTTCAACTACCGGGGTGAGGGTTGGGGTGTGACCCACGACGGCAGGAATCTGATCGTGAGCAACGGAACTGACAAGCTGCAGTTCATGGACCCCAACACTTTCAAAGTATTGAAAACGATCCGAGTTCGCGATGGCAAGTGGCCACTTCGAAAGCTCAACGAGCTCGAATTCGTCGACGGCAAGATCCTGGCAAACGTTTGGTATTCGAATCGAATCGCGATGATCGATCCTGAAACCGGCAAAGTGACAGGCTGGATCGACTTGACCGACCTGCGACCAAAGTCGCTCGGCCGCGAAGATGTTCTCAATGGAATTGCCTACGAAGACGGCAGGCTATTCGTCACGGGAAAGAACTGGCCCAAGCTATTCGAAATAAAGCTAGTGCAAAAGTAGCACAGACCGGCTTTTGCGGATTCTACAAGCCCATAAGTCAGCACGATATGCAATGCTTTTGCGTATCATGCATCAAGCCAACAGCAGCCTTAGAAACGAATCAGCTATGCAGCTTCCCTCATCTAACGCACTTTCCGGTGTCTTCGTCATAATTGGAATGATCGCGACAACGGCGTCACCGCTATGGGGCCAAGACTCCGGATACTGGTTCCGTCACGCAGCCATCTCGCCCGACGGAAAAACAATCGCTTTCAGCCACCGAGGCGACGTGCATGTTGTGCCAACTAAAGGTGGCATGGCTCGGGCGTTAACTTCCAATGAAGCCTGGGATGGGCATCCTGTTTGGTCTCGTGATGGCAAGCAACTCTCCTTTTCGAGTGACAGGCATGGGAACCTCGATGTTTTTGTGATGCCTTCAGTCGGCGGCAAAGCCAAACGGTTAACCCACTACAGCACTGACGACGTACCATCCGATTTCTCCGTTGATGGTGATGCCGTACTTTTCTCTTCCGCCCGAAGTGACAGTGTCACTTCGAGTATCTTCCCGACTTCACGCATGGCTGAACTGTATGTAGTCCAGACGACTGGCGGGACGCCTCGGATGGTTTCGACGATCCCATCTTCAGAGGCGAGGTACAGCGACGACGGCAAAGAAATCGTCTACCGAGACGAGAAGGGTTACGAGATCGAGTTTCGCAAACACGATGTATCAGCATTCGCCCGAGACATCTGGAAGCTAAATGTCGAGACCGGAAAGCAAACCCAACTAACGGACTTCGAGGGAGGCGATCACGATCCATTTTTTGTTGGTGATGAAATCTATTACTTGTCAGAAGACGGATCTAACAACTTCAATGTCTGGTCTATGAAATCTGATGGGAGCGACAAGAAACAAGTCTCCAAATTGACGACTCACCCTGTCCGAAGCCTATCGGCTTCAAAAGACGGTCTGCTTTGCTACACCCAACACGGAAACCTGTTCACCCAAAAAGTCGGTGAAGATCCCAAACCGGTCAAAGTCACTTTTCAAGCGGACTGGCAAGCTAACGACTACGAAAACAAGAAGTTAAGCGACATCTCGGAGTTTGCCATTTCACCCTGTGGAAAGGAAATCGCATTCGTTTCTCGTGGTGAAGTCTTCGTCGTCAGCCGTGACTTTGGGACGACCGTTCGGATCACGGATACACCTGAACAAGAACGTAGTGTTTCATTTCATAAAGACGGCCGTACATTGCTTTACGCAGGCGAACGCAATGGGCGTTGGAAGCTCTATGAAGCGACTTTGACAGACAAGCGTGAAAAGTACTTTTTCACCGCCACCAGGATCGAAGAGAAGGAAATTTACTCGGCAGACACGGAGAGCTTCCAGCCACAGTACTCTCCCGACGGGAAGAAGATCGCATTCCTTGCGGCTCGCGATGAGATCCAGATTCTCAATCGGGAGACGGGCGACACGAATGTGGCTCTTGAAAAAGTTCACAACTACTCGTACTTGGATGGCGACATTACCTTTGCCTGGTCTTCCGATAGCAAGTGGCTGGCGTCCGACTACGCACCACGCGGACGACTTTTCATTCCCAATATCGGCATCTTTCCCGCCGACGGCTCAAAACCGCCTGTCGATATCAGTCACTCTGGCTATGAAGACTACTCGCCTTCATGGAATCGCAGCGGAAACGTGGTCTATTGGAAAAGCGCTCGATATGGCCAACGCGATCATGGCAGCTGGGGACGCGAGTACGACGTGATAGCTACCTTCCTTACTCAGGATGCCTACGACCAGTTCACCCTTAGCAAAGAGGAATACGAACTGGCTCAGGAACTGAAAAAGGAGAATGAAGGTGAAGAAGACAAAGATATCGAAAAAGATGATGACCAAGCCGAAGACCTCGCGATCGAGTGGGACGATTTGGACGACCGCACAATTCGATTGACCAAGAACTCGGCCGACATCACACAAGCTTATCTCTTAAAAGATGCATCGAAACTCTATTTTATTGAACGTCATGCCGATGGCAGCGAGCTCTGGATGCGAGACTTCAGAGAAGACGACACGAAGCTGTTGAAAAAATTTGGAGGCTCAGCCACCATCGAGTTTTCGCAAGATGAAAAGACGATCTTCTTGTTATCCAGTGGCTCACTCAGCCAGGCATCCGTTGATTCGGTTGGTGATTCAAAGTCTGTTTCCTTCGATGCCATGATGACCCTGAAGCCGAATGCCGAACGGGCTTACATGTTCGAGCACGGTTGGCGACAAATCAAAGACAAGTTCTACAAGCCTGATTTTCATGGCATTGACTGGGATGCGATGAAAGAGGCTTATGCCGCGAAACTGCCATCCATTTCCAACAACCGAGATCTCGCCAACCTGATGGCCGAGATGACCGGAGAGCTCAATGCATCGCACATTGGCGTTTCTTATCGACCGGGGAAGGCGAGAGGCGGAGACGAGACGGCCGCATTGGGTTTGCTCTTTGATGAGAGCGATACCAGCGGTCCACTGACCATCGCGGAAGTGCTGGACAAGAGCCCCCTGAAAAAAGCCAAAAGTCAAATTGAAGCTAGAATGAAGTTGGCAGCCGTCGACAGCATAAAACTGGATGGCACGATAAACTTTGCCAGCCTCTTGAATCACAAAGCCGGAAAGCGTGTTCGCCTTTCCATCGTCCGCGAAGATGGAACCCGCTTTGATGAGGTGACGATGCCTATTACGTCCAAGGCTCAAGCGGAACTCATGTATGAGCGATGGGTTAAAAACCGGCGAGAGCTCGTCGACGAACTTTCTGAAGGACGTCTCGGTTACGTCCACGTTCGCGGGATGAATGACTCGAGTTTCAGAGTCGTCTATTCCGAAGTCTTGGGGCGCAACTTCGACAAAGAAGCGATCGTGGTCGATACTCGTTGGAACGGTGGCGGTTGGCTACACAATGACTTGGCCAAGTTGTTCATGGGGCAAGAATACGTGACGATGCACGTTCGTGGCCGCGAGTACCGAGGCGATTCGCTCGATCAATGGAACAAGCCGTCGATCTTGGTGATGGGTGAAGGCAACTACAGCGACGCACACGCATTCCCTTACACCTACAACGCTCTCGGCATTGGCGAGATGGTCGGCATGCCCGTTCCCGGCACGATGACCGCGGTGTGGTGGGAGATGTCGCTATCTGGCGATATTCGCGTCGGTGTTCCTCAGGTGGGGATGAAAAACAAGAAGGGCGAGTACCTCGAGAACAATCAGACCGAGCCCGATTACCTCATCAAAAACGACCCCGAGTCCACC
>JBCCKZ010000432.1:0-5340 GCA_039027135.1 Planctomycetota bacterium | reverse complement strand
TGCCCTTGAGGATGGCATCGCGGACATAGCTTTCGTTATGGCGCTGTCCGGTATTCGTGACGTTTCCGCCGATTCCACGCAACGTCTCCACCAGTTCCTGAGCCGGCACATTGCGAATCTTGTAGAACCGAATAGGGCTTTGGGAATCCGGAGCTTCACGCGTATCCACTTGGCGGATCGTATCAGCGATTAACTCCAATACTTCCTGTGTCGACTCGACGATCAGCGTATTGCCTTCCACTCTGGCGGAATAGGGCGGCTTGATGGCTCGATCGTCCAGCAGGCTGCGGATGAGTTCATCGAGGGCTTGTGGAGAATAGAACCGAAGTGTGAAGGGGCGCTGCAACGTAGACAAAGGCTGATCGAGCCGTTGAATAAGAGCTTTCGCTTCCTCGATTTCAACGCTTTTGCCAATAAGAACGAGACTGTTGGTACGTTCCTCTAACGTTACCTCCAAGCTACCACCGCTTTCCTCGTCCATGCCAATCGCTTTTCGTTTGGCGGACAGGATTTTTCCGAGTCGGTCCGATAGCTCGATGACGGAGACATTCTCCGCGGAAACAAACTCGACTTGGACTCTCGATTGCCCCGAGTCGACGATTTCCAAGAGTCCCTCCACCCGACGGATGTTACGTGCGACGTCGGTGATAATGAGCAGGCCTGCGGGATCGAGGGCGATCACGCTCGCGCCTGGTTCCGAGAGAAAGGGACGAAATAATTCGACGACTTCGGAGGGTTTGTTTTCCCGAAGCACGAACACACGCGTCACCGGAACAGCAGAGTCGACGGACTGCAAAGTCTCTCCTTTTGCGAGCGGTCGAGACACGAGCGGGATGCGTTCGTTTGTCGTGATCCGTTTAAAGCCCTGCTTGTCGGTATCTGAAACGATCAAACCCTCGTTGATCAGAATGCTCTGCAAGAGTTCTGGTAGGGCATCAACGGGTATAGGGTCGGGAGCAATCAGGTTGATATTCTCTTCGCGAAGGCTCTCGTCGTAGAGGATTTGAAGGTTGAGGCGACGGGCTACGTAATCGATAAAATCAGTAAGTGAGACCTTTCCTTGAAGCGTGAGACGCAGGGTGTCTTCATCGGCACTTGCCGGTGCTGCATTCTCACCATCTTGCGGGCCGGGCAACTCAAGAGGTCGCGGAGGTTGAGCATAGGCAACGTCGGAATGACGACCGGCTAGAGTGGCCGAAATGGCCGTAGCGAGGAGCAGTAGGATGCGCGTCATCGGATGGCTTTTCGAATGGAATCTGCGGCCGCATCAAAGCGAATGGCTTGCGGTTGATTGCTTCCCGCGGAACGTGTGGTCGATGCCTCAGGCAGCATCCATGGGTGCGATTGCGAGTGACTCACTTGCTTCACCGAATCGACGGGCGCTTCTCCCGTCTGTGGCATCAACAGTTCCAAAGGTTGCGTATCACCGTCTTGCGGCAAATCGGACGGTGTGGGAGCGGGGATCTGTTCCGGCGGCCCAAATTCCATCAGGCCATCCAAAAGCCTTCCGGACCCTGTGTCGTTGCTGTCCACCTTTGCGGGATCGGCCCGGTACTCCTCAGCACCAAGTTCATGGTAGCCGTCGATGCAAACGCCGCAGTCCAAACCGTAGCGAGTCATACGAAGCTCTTTTGCCCATTCGATCCAGTCCTGCCGGTCGTCATGAAGGATAAGCTGATCGAGAAGCACGCCGATCTCAAAAGGATCAGAGTCTTGCTTGATGAGAACTCGAACTAGGCTCGACAATACGAGCGGGTTCGTCGGAAACTGTTCGTGGGCCTGGCGATAGTAGAGTTCGGCTTGATCGAGTTGCTCGGCCGTCTCGTAGGCAAGTCCTTGGCCCACGATGGGATGTGGCAGTTCGGGCATCAAGTTGGCTGCGTACTCAAATTCCCAGGCGGCCAGATAGAGTTGGTGCCTGGCGAGATAGAGCTGCCCGAGATTATTGTGGGCCGGCCCGAAACTCACATCTTGCGCGAGCGCGTCACGAAAGAATGCTTCCGCCTTGTCATAGTGCCCGAGCCTGAAAGCTCGCGTGCCCTTTTCATTGAGGGCCTTCGCGCGTTCATCGAATTCGGCTCCTTCGCTTGGTCGCGTGGAGTAAGAAACGACATCCGCAAGCGGCGCGCGGTCAAGGAGATGGCAGCCCGAGCATGCGAGGGTGAGCGCACATGTGCATACCAGCTGGGCGAATGGCGATGCTTGCTTTCTGCGGTGGGTTGGGAGTGTTTGCAACTGTCGAGTCCGTTCGCAGCTGTAGGCGTGTCCTCAGTCGATCACGGTCCGCGCATCGCCGTTTTGGATCTTGTTGCAGCGTAGACGAGTTGCGTCAATGTCAATGTCGCGTTCCAGCGTTCGGGGTTGGGTCGACTCGAAGTTTCACGGGCTGTTCCACCGGAATCTGACGATGTTGCTTCTGGAACTCCCGGGACGAGGGAGAGGGACGTTGCGACGTAGGATGGTTGCTCATCGCAGGTGCGTACGATGAAGTCGACGAGTTTTTGGAGTGAGACGCGGCTGAGCTGAACAACCACGACCTGTTCCTCGTAGTCGCTCTGAGCCGCCTGCGAGACGGGAAGCCGTTCGATATTCTGAATCTTAGATTTCGGGATCCCCGATTGCTGTGCGATTCCGACCAGCTCAACATTCGTGATATCGTCTTGGACGCTGCTATCATCGGCGACCGATTCAATCTCCCGCAGCTCTTGAATGTCCTTTGCGAGTCCGGCAGACCGCTGCGCAATCCGTTGGGCATCAGCCGCGGCGATTCGAGATTCGTGCATTCGAATCGAAGCAATCAGCCCGACGACCACCAGAACCGTCTGCACAAACACGAAGACCCGAGAAGCAGTCATTCGGTTTCTTCCTCCTCTCTTTTGAGTTCGGACTGTTGGATCCTAAGACTGACACCCCCGCGCGCCGCGGAAGCGGATAGTTCAGGAATCTCGAATCCAGCCCCACGAAGACGAGTGAGGATAACCTCTTGGTCCTCAAATGATCTGGCCACGCCGTTGGCGGTTGATAACGCGTTGGGTGTGATCACGATGCGATCGAACTTGTACCGTGCATCCTTCCGATCCGGCGCTCCACGAAAAAATGCGTGAAGCGTAGGAAGGATGGACGGAATTTCCGGAGTACGGTCTGACATCCCGCGCGTTCCCCGGAGTCGTCGATGCTCGCTCTCCAGCCGGGAAAGAACTCCAACAGGAATCCGCTCTCCCGGAAAAACCTCTTCAAAGGCCTCTGTTGTCGTCTGTGAGTTCTGTTCCGCCATCGACTGGTACTGATGAGTTCTTAGCAGCAAGAAGACGATCAGCGCGACTTGCACGAGGACGAATGATGTTGCGGCGAAACGAAGCGACTTGGCGATTGGGAAGAAGCGATCTTGAGGCTCCAGAGGACCTTCCCGAAGGTCAATGATCGCGGCAGTATGTCCGTTGACGATCCGTGCTGATGTGGTTGCCGCAAGTTCAACCAGATCAAATGGAAAGTGCTCAACCGTCACCTCTTCCTCGCCGAGGTTCAAGTCAGATCGCTCGATCCCCATTAAAGCGATACGGGGATGATCAGATTCGATCCTTTCAAAGGCTTGACGAAGTCCGGACGAGTCGTCGCGTGCGAGCCATTGCCAGCCTTGTGCTACACCCTTACGCAGCCACACCACATCAATGCCGGATTCACCAACCGCCAACAGGAGGTCGAAGGTCTTGGCTGTCGCGGTCGGCCTGAGAAACTCTTCCAGCGCGAGAAAGATAAGCGGTGTGATCGACCGCACATAAACACCGGCATCATGGGCCGCTTCAAGGATGGGAAGCAAGTTGGATGCGAGTGTCGAAAGAACTAGTTCCCCTTCTCGATGGGAGATCCGCCGAATCGCGAGATCCTCACCGTCACAGGGAAGCGTGTCCTCCAGCTCAAATGCCAGGATCGATCTCTTTTTGAGGGACTGGCTGTCCTGCTGATCTAGCTCGACCGCGAAACACTCCCACGAATGAAGGCCAAGCACCACGCTCGGTGATGTCGACCTCCGAAAAGAGGTTACTACCGAATCTTCCTCGTCACTTAATTCCAAATCGCGTTGGAAATCTGGATTCTCGTCACCAAGGGTGAAAAGGTGCTCAGAGTGCCATTTCGGAATCATGGCGTTCGACTCTGAGATAGCGGTGACGTGTTGTCCGCCTTGAGCTCGATGGTTCGCTCATCGACTTCGAACGTAGCGACGCCATCCGTGATCGCCGAGAGCTTGTACATCAGACCGGAATGACGTATTTCATCCCCCAGTTGGTACATCCTGTTTTTGCCGTCGATTTCAATCCACGCTGCACGATGAGAGGGGTCACTGTCAAAAAGTGTACCGATGAGTTTCGCCGAGAAACGTGGTAGTGGAGGAGGCTTCTTGGCCACCTCCCTAACCGATGCAAGAGTTTCCTGGGGAGGGTCCTCAAGCGGTCCCTGAAGCCGCTTGGAAGTAAGGCTGTCGAAGATGATCGCCGAGGGTTTCTTGGTGTCTTTCGCTTTTAGCGAGCTCGAACCTGCCGAAGCAACCTGCATCGGTTCCCGGATCGTGGGTGGAATCAACATCGCGTAGACAACGAGGCCGATCGATAGCGTCACGCCCACAACGCCGATGCTCAACAAGATCAGTCTCTTGGAGTTGTCTGGCATAAGCTCAATAAGAGTAAGAGCGTTGTGACTTGGCTCGTCCGGCTCCCCATTTTACGGTGAACTCGCATCCGCCCTGTGAGTTTGTACTGGGAAAAACCCAAACAGAAACACTCTCGGACTCCGTCGTAAGCCAGGGCTCGACAGCGTTCAGTTCGGATTCTCGGAGTGATAGCCTTGCGAGGACGGCGGATATAGCGGGAGTGGGGAACTCGGAGGGGACTTCGAGAAGCTCCTCGGGCGCCGGACGTGAGAGCAACTCTCTCCACAGGGCGTCGATCGCTTGGGGGCTGCACCTAGCAAGATTGAGTTTCTCGCGCCCCCAAAGAGTCAGTTGATTCGTTCCGCGGGCGAGATCTTCAACCGACACACGGCTGCCCAACGAGTCCAGATCAAACCAATCCTCCCATCGTTTTCCAAGGAGGAGATTGGGATCACTCACCCTCTTGTTCGATCGAAGAAGAGTGCTCGAAAGTTCACCCATGATCCTCTCCGCGGCCTCCGTTCCAAGTGCGAGGCGAACCAAGGGGAGGTTGACTTTGGCTGATTCGTCGGAGATGACAACGCGGTAGGAATCGTTGCGAAAAAGCACACGCCGCTCGATGGAGCGGACATTCGTCCCCGTCACAAGACTTTCTTCTCGAAGCAGGCGGCTTGCCTCGGAGAGGGCGATCGAGC
>JBCCKZ010000431.1:0-5344 GCA_039027135.1 Planctomycetota bacterium | reverse complement strand
GATCCGATTGCCGCGAAGACATCAGCATAGTCAATGGATCGATCTCCGTTGGAATCTCCGATCATTCGGTAAAAATGATCGAGAGCGTTATCACCAAAAATCATTTGATCTCCGACTACACCGTCTTTGTTGTGATCGAAACCATGTCCGTTGGTTCCATTGATTTTTAGCCCATCGATCAAGAGTTCATAGTTTCCATCGATCAGCGATCCACCGTGGGTGTAGTCACCGGAGAACGTGAGGGTAGCGATGGTGTTTCCGCTGGCGTCGATCGATTGCGTGATGGTGTGATCTACCGTGTCATTCTCGTCACGCTTTTTAATGGAAAAGGCGTCTTCCTCGATGTTCACCTCTGAGTCGAATTGCACGGAGATAGAATTGACTCTCGAGCGTTGAGTCGTTCCGTCCCCTACGGTGATATCGCCTTCAGCCACTTCTACCAAGTTGTTGACCGAGAGATCGAATGACTTCTCGAATGCTAGGCCTGATGAATCGGTGACTCGAATTCGAACGGCATAGGATGGCTTTACTTCGTAATCGAGGGCCTCGTTTTGGCGAACGTAAAGCGAATTGCCGTTGATGAAGAACTTGGTGTTATCTGAATCTCCTTCACCGCTAACCAGGCTGTACACGTGGCTTTCATTTAAGTTCACATCAACGGCACCAAGATCCGTGAACCATCGATTGTTTTGAGAGGTGTCGAGATTTTCATTGATTGAGGGGTTTGAGATCGTGATATCCGTTGGTGTGGTCGGTGGTATGTCCCCAATTTCATAGATTTTCAGGTTCGAAAAGACCACGTTCGCTGAGCTGTCCAAATCATCATCGGCTACCATCAATAAGTGTGTTGCTGTGCCAGTAAATAAATCGCCTACGCGAATCAGGTAGCTGCCTGATCCGTTGGTTTGGGTCTGATTGGCGGGTAGCCATGTCTGTGTCCCGTCCAACTGAAACGCCGAGACGCCGTTCTCGTGATCGTTGTCATTGTCAAAGCCGATAAGGATGATCTCACCGCTATCGATGACATTCAAATCGAATTCCAAAAGCGTGTCCGTAGTGAGCGTATAGCCCAGCTCATACCGTTTCCACGCGTTGCCGGTTAGCGTTGCCGATGAGCCATCCGAGGAGTAGATCACTCCACCGGAAAGGTCTTGGTCTGAGTAGCTTGTGCCGAGACCGACATCCTGGACAACTCCGGACAGCTCCACGGATAAGCCTTGTGGTACCAAATCTTCCAGGTCAAGAATGAGCTTCGGGCGGATGGCATTGTTGCCATTCTCGCTTGAGGCAAACGCGGCGTCACCACCGCTGATCGAAGCATCGCTATCGATAACGAACGTGACTTCTTGCCCGGCAACGACTGCAGCCGAAACATCAAATTGATACTCTTGTCCGATAACAAAATTGCCGGTTATGTCATCCAGAAGAACACCTTTCGATGGAGCATTCACCGGAGCAAGGTTGCCCTCGTTCCAATTGTCTGAGCCACCTTCATATAACCGGATTCGCATGTTGTTCCCGGCGTCGCTGGAAACAGTTAGCCTCAACGTAGCACTAGTGATCGATTTGTCCGGGGTGTCAGGTACGTTGAACTTGACGTAGGAAGTTCTCGTTCGACCTCCAGCGCTCTCGACACGCAAGAGGTTGTTGTTGAGTGTCGAAGTGTTCTGAATGTAGGCATCGTCGATGGCTGCGAGCTCAATCTCATTGCCATTCGGCGGATCGATCGGATCATTTGATCCTGGTGTAAAGAAATACCGAATCCACTCTTGAGAGACGGTGACGAACTTCACAACCAGAACATCACCCTCGACCCATTATCCGGGACCTTAACGCGACTCCAGTTCCGCCAGTGTGGCCACTTGAGTAGTTGCTGTCCGATCGCTTCCGTTGAAACGATTGCGAGATTCGAGGACCTGAAGTTCATCGGCGACTCCAACGAATCGGATGATGCTACTTTCCGTTATTGTCGAAGGGTTAGTGTTGCCCAGTTGGATGCGATAGAGAATGTCAAATCCGTCAGCGTAGCTGGAAGGGCCGTCAGGGAAGGTAAGCGTATAGATCTCATTGTTCGCCTTTAGAATTGTGCGATGCGAATCGTCAGAGTTTTGCGTGTTCGAGTCCCCGTCGGGGGCGATCAACGTCAGGCGGCCCCGATTACTTCCGTCAAAATCAATCCTGAAGTTCGCATAGAGATCGTCCGAGATTCGAGCGTCCCATCCAGAAGGTCGAATGTCATTCGTGTCGGTGATGTAGTTATTGTCGGGGACTAGCACCGAGCCGGCACTACCGCCACCGTGACCGGTTAGAGTGCCATCAACATCGTAAATTGCCGTTGGTGCTTGAAAATCAAATGCATCGCGATTTGGGTTATACGTCCGGCCATTTCGCTCAGAAATGCTGAGCTGTTCCTTCGTGCCATCGTCCTCGAAAGTTGTGTTGCTGACATAGACGTGAGTATTGAGAAGGGCGCCGCCGTGATTCCGGAACGCGTGGGCGTTGCTGCCGCGATTGAATCCGGCAAAGTGAGTCCCGTCCATGAAGTTGGGGCCATCGTAGAGCGACTGGCCAGTGACCTCTTCACTTAAGACAGCGTTACCTTGGCTGTGCCCGACATAGAGCGAGCCAGTGATGCGCTGCGAGAACGTGATAAACGTACTTGTAAAGTTATCGGCGAACGCGGCTTGGTCAAATCGACCGTAACGTGCTCGGTGGTAGATACCCACTTCGTGCTTGTAAGCTGTAAAGTTGCCATACACCGGTTCGACTTGCTGGCCGGAGGCGTTTTGCGGCTGATAGGCCCGGCCGAAAGAGTTGTTGAGCAGCGTCGCACCGACGGGTGATTCAAGGTCCATGCCTCGATCTTGGTTGAACCCAATCTGTGATGAGTGCGATGTATTGTGCTCGAACAAGCCCAAAGGCGTCTCGTTCGCATTCACGTTGGCGTACTGCGGATCGCTTGCTGAAACGCCTATTGCAAACTCAGGCAAGATGAACCAAAAGCCTGTGCCATCCACACCAGCGGATATGTTGCCGACCCAAGAATTGTCGGGATTGGTGACCCAATAGGCCGATGAACTCAGGAACCTTAACGGGTTTTGAGCGACGAAGTCGTGGGTGTCAACGATGAACGGATCATTCACATCCGGGTAGCTATCGCCGCCCGCATCGGTCCGCCCCACCTTGTGAATCCCTAATGCAATGTTGGATAAAAATTGATTGCCGGTTTCAACGCCGTCTTCCATGAAAAAACCGTGTCCATGGATGTCGTGGAGTACGACGTCCTGGATCAATAGATTATGCGCCCCGTGAACGGTCACGCCGCGGTTGTTTGAATTGGTCACCGAGACGCCTTTGAGCACGTCGCCCGTTCGATCACCTGCCAAGTGCCAGTGGATTGGGTAGCGACCCAACGTTCCGGTCTGGCCAAGGCGATCCAATTGCACGCCTTCGACCGAGATTTGACCAGCCGTTGGCATGATCATGATGTGTCCGCTGATTCCGCGATGATCACCCGTGTTTCCAGCGTTGAAGAGTGCCCGATTTCCCCAAAAACTGTCAGTGTCTTGCGAGGCAAGGCCTTCAACTCGCACGTTGCGGCTAAGCAAAGCGACCTCTGCACGCAAATCAACGCTTCGTGCACCGTTGTCGTAAGTCTCGATTTGGCCGTAATGACGGGTGACTAAGTTTGCGTTGAGTGCCAGACTCGACTTGCCATTGCCAAGGTCGGTGATCCCTGTAATCGTTCGCACCTCTTGGTCAGAGTAGTTGCGACTCGAGCTGGCGATGACGATCTGGTCGCCGACTGCCCAGTTGAGCTGGCCATCGGACGCTGCGGACGTTGTGCCATCAAAGTTGCGCTCGATGACATTTTCCACCACGATCGAGCTCGCACCGGACTCCGCAGTTGCACCCAGTTTCGTGAAGCTGATTTTTTCCTGTCCAAAAAACTGCAATCGACCACCACCGGCCGCCATCAAGAATCCGTCGTTATTGGTGATTTGCATCGAGCCCATTGCTGTCTCGACGGTGTAGTCGGCGTCCTGGTTGGTGCCCGTCAGTGTCAGGACGAATTCAGCTTGGTCATATCGATCCGTAGCCGTTCCGACTTGAAAGACGCCTCCGCTATTAACATGAACCCACTTCGTCGAGAGCGAACGATTGACACCTGCAGTCTCCGGCACACTCAACGTGCCGTGAACAACGAGTTCGTTGACGGTGTGATCAACTCCGTCCAATTGAACTGTCGTATTTTGCGGAATAATCGCACGATCATTGGGGCCGGGAACAACGCCTCCAACCCATGTTGAGCTATTGGTCCAATCCTGCGGACTGGCGATTGAGGCATCGGCTAAGACTGTCGCTAGCACTCGGCGAGTCTCAAGCGGCTCAACACCAAGGAATAGCCGGCGTCGACGCTTTTTCGAACAAAAAGCCTTTGAGTTCCATGCCAACATAAAACGCTTAGGAAAACCCACGGTCTAGAAGATGAGAGAAGAGGGCCTTGGAGTGTACTGACGCCAGTCGAAGCACATTGAACGAAAGGACGCTGCAGAAGGGGAAATTACCGGCCCTTCAAGTTTTATAGTGAATGATCTGAAGGTGAGTTTAAAAGGAGTTAGGTCCCGAAAAGGTCCGCAGTCTTGTCATGCGTGTTGGTCGCAGATGCCCCTCCTCCTAGAAAACCGTGATTCGTTGGAACGGACTGCCAACTTGTCGAAGCTGCTGGTGAGAATCATCGCCGCGAAAGTACGGATCGCAGCTTGTGAGAAAGCATGAACAAGGATCCGATTGCGATACCGGCAAAGTAGCCCCACAGTGATCCCCAAAAAACGATGGAAATCACAATGTTGGCGAGTGCATCGGATGAAAACTGATTAGGGCCACTGGGCAGCAAAAGCATCGTGGTGACTGCGAGGGACAGTGTGCCTGCAAAAGCAGATGCTAAGCGGGGACGCTTTCCCTGAAACAATGCCGCCTGTGCCAACGCGATTGTGGTTAGAGAAGCAATGACAAAGAGGCCAAACTGTGCTGGCGCGCCCAAGGCCCGCAACAACGCAAATACGGCCGCATAGGCAGCTGTCACCACGACAGCAGACGCGAGGTCAAGCTTGCGGGGCGCTGAAAATACACTCGGGATCGATCGACTCGTCGAATCATCCAAAGTCGGTTCATCGGCCATGAATAATCACTTACAGGCGTCCTTCAGCTTGTGCGCGGATAAGTCCATGTTCAAGCTAAAAAAAACCGATTGGAGTGTCGTGCCCAACCTCGTAAGTCCGGCGTTTCCCAAACGAGAAGGAAGCGTTTCCGGAAGCCTGCCTGCGTTTTCGCAAATTCCCGG
>JBCCKZ010000430.1:0-5351 GCA_039027135.1 Planctomycetota bacterium | reverse complement strand
TCCGCATCGGGGAAAGGCCGAGTACCGAATTGCGTACGGATCAAAAATCGCGGGATAGCCTCGGGCCTAAATCGGCCGATGAGATTCACCATCTTGACCGTCAGGCCATCCGCGCGGTGCCGAACTTGGAAGGCTTGCTCGTCAACTTCAAAAACGTTGGCTTGAAGCTTGCCGACTAATCCATTCTTCTGGACGAGCATCCCAGGACTTCCAGAGACCCGCGGCCCAAATTGGCAACACGTCTCGGGGGACGCCATGGCTCGGGAGCCGTCAAAGGTGAATGACGCCGAATGGTGGGACCCCGCGGAAGCACTCTGTCCGACCGATGCTGCCGAATCATGTCGTGTTAGGGAAATCAGTCCAAGCAATGGTGGCCCGCAAACGAATAGAAAACAGCGGGGCGACATCGCTTTATGCAGCACGAATAAGACTATTAGATCCTTCGATAATATGCCGGACGTCTATAATCTGAACAAGCTGCGAGGCCGTTTCCCCGATCGTGCGAATTCCGGTTCACCTACTTCATAGGACTCATGCCGTTGCACAGTCTCCAAGTCGCTAACTTTCGTTCAAAAACACCGTCCACCAGATATTTGTCGGCATGACCGATTTCTCATGAATTTTTTCCAACGCATGCTGTCGATTGTCGCCACTTTGGCGTTCGCCACGACGTTGTATCGAAGTCACGTCTTGGCTCAGGACGCGAATGAGGCTGCAGCGTCAGAGTTGGGATTGTTGGTCAACGTTGACACCGCTTGGAAAGCTAGCGATGTCGCCGAAATTGGAAGGGTGTTGGACGAAGCGGGTAATGCCGCGGGTGGTCGAAGGGCGACCGTCGTTTTTCATTACCGCGAGCCTGGTGAAGCTTCGTCAGCAAGCCAAGCATTAGAGTCATCCAGTTTTGAAGCTTCCTTGGCAATGACTCGCTTGCTAGCGGATCCTGAGAATGCTGACGTTCGTAAGGTCGCATTGCTGGACCGGAACGTCAAAGAGACCGAGTTGATGCCTCTTTTGGCAATGGACTTGTGGCTGGCCACAAAAGCACCTCGGTTGGTGGGCTACTCAGAGTCGGGTGATGCGATCGAGACCGCCACAATCGACGCAGTCGCACGACGATCGGGTATTTTTCCAGCGGAATTGGTCACCGCTTGGGTCGATCCTTCGCTCCCTGTCGCCATTGTCGAAACAAGCGAAGGTGATACAGCGATAGCCGTTGGAGATGATTTGGTACAACGGCGAGCGGCTGGTGAGTTTCGAGCTGAGACTTCACTTCGGCCCGATGGTGGTCCAGTTGAGTTGACGACTGACCAAATGCGTCGCTTGGGGTTGTTGGCCGCGTCGGTCGAAAACTTGGAGGCCGCTACTTCTTGGCTCGACTTGGCCGGCGTACGCGAAGTTGAAACCAGCAGATCAAGTAATGGGCCAGGCGTCACGCGTGCCATTGCAATTCGCGGTGCGATTTCAGGTGGGCGTGTTCGGCGATGGCTTGACGCAATTGGAAGGGGCGTTGATGAGGATACCGGCCAGCTTGTTCTTCAGATCAATTCGAATGGAGGTGAGCCCAATGCCAGTCTTCGACTCGCGTTGGATCTAGCCGACGGTAGCATCACCGATGTTTCGACGGCAGCCTTGATTGAAGGTGAGGCGCGAGGTGATGCGTCGCTCATCGCTTTGGCAACCGAGGAACTTTTTATGCTGACTGACTCGACGCTTGGTGGAGCTGGTGGTGGCCAAGCGGTGGTCGACAACATCGAAAGGGAGCAAATCGCAGAAGTGGTTGACGCCATCGCCAAAAATACAGGCCGAGCTGCCGGTTTGATCGAGGCGGTTGTGATACCTGGGCTCAAGGTTCAAATCTGGACAAATCGTCAGACCGGCGAGAAGAGCTATGTCGCCGTTGATCGACTTAACGAGGTGCTCGAAAATCCTGAAGAATGGGAGCGGGGTGAAGAAGTCAGCTTCCCCGAACCAATCGATGCCAAGACGGCAGCCAAGTACGGTTTGATCGACGGAGTGGTTAACGATGCCAACGAGTTTCAGTCTCGCCTTGGTTTGAGTGAACCGCCGCAAATGATTCAAGACAGTCGATGGATTCGCATGGTCGAACGTATAGGAGGCTCTCCGGGGCTATCAGCAACCATCCTAATGGTTGCCATTGTGATGCTTTACCTGGAGCTAAACCTTCCCGGATTGTCAGTGCCCGGATTCATCTCACTGTGCGCGTTTGGTTTCTTCTTTTGGATCAAGTTCCTTGCCGGTACCGCTGAATGGTTAGAACTGGTACTCTTGGTGGTGGGGCTGGTCGGTATCGGTATCGAGATCTTTCTGGTGCCAGGCTTGGGGATCTTCGGGATCGGTGGCGGAATACTCACGATTGCTGGCTTGGTCCTCATGACCCAGAGCTTCGTGCTTCCAAGGAATACCTATCAGGTCGAGCTGCTCGCCGAAACCATCTGGTCGGGGCTTGCAGCTTTAGTCGTTTTGGTTGTTGCCGCGCTGGTGATGTGGCGGATCTCGCCACACGATAGGTTGTTTAATTCGCTTCAGATGACCACCGGGGCCGGTGTGCCCGGTGGTGAAGATGTGGATGGCGATGCGGGGACGACTTCTGCAGAAGCCATACGAGGTGTGGTTGTAGGGCAATTGGGAACTGCAAACACACCGTTAAGGCCGGCGGGAAAAGCGAAGTTTGGACATGATATCGTCCAGGTGATCAGCGATGGTTCGGTCGTCGAAATCGGTGAAGAGATCCGGGTGGTTGAAGTGCGAGCCAATCGAATTGTCGTTGAGCCGCTCACATGACGCTGCTAACGGATAATCCAATTTGGAGCCTTGCTCTGCTCTTGGTGGTGTTTTGCTGTCTGATATGCATGGAACTTTTTCTGCCCACGGCGGGAATGGCGGGCGTTGGTGCTGTGGCGGTGATGTTGGCTAGCCTCTACGTCGCCGCTCAGCACAGTCTTTTGTCAGCGTTGGTCACTCTCATCGGATACATGGTGGTAACTCCGTTGATCATCCGTTCAATGCTAAAAATTTGGCCGAACACGCCTATTGGGCGACGGATCTTGAATCGGCGACCAGGTCAGGTCAAAGATGTGATCAAAGTATCCACATTAAGGGATGGGATTCCGCTTGAGAGCCTTGTTGGCCAAACGGGGGTCGCGTTATCCGATCTATTGCCTGGTGGTCTGGTCAGATTGGGAGGACATCGGGTCGATTGTATTTCCGTCGATGGAAGCATCGACAAAGGGCATCCTGTTGAGGTCACCAAGGTTTCTGGTGGTAAGGTCTACGTCCGCGAAGTGGATTCGATGGCCAACGAGAATCCTCAGGTGCAAACGGGAGTTTCCTTTACGCCTGAATCGCTTGAGGCGGATTTGGAATGAGGGCGCGCATTCAGGCCGAGTCAGCAATCAACTCATTCGTCAAAATACTCGCGGCGAACTTTTTCGAAATAGTTGAGCAACGGACGCGGTTGTCCCTGTTTATCAAGCATGCCCGCGTGTGGGTTCGCATGCCGATCGCGATCCGACCACCCTTCCCAAATGATGCCGTGTACGACGGGTTTCGAGAGGATCATCTTTATCATCGGCCCCACAAGTTCGAGCTGGGCCTGACCTGGGTCACTCGCTTTGGCGATGTCACTTTGTTTTGAGTATGGCACCAAACCGGCCGCTGTCTGAGCTTGGGGATCCATTTCCAGACTTGATGGCGCGGCCATTTGAACAAGTAACGGAAGTCCCAGCGTGGCCCAGCGATCGATCAAATTACCCAGTTGAATTGCCGAACAGGCGGGACTCGCGTGATCCTCGTACTGGAAACGCATCTCCAGTCCGATCCCCGCCAGCCCAAGCCCCGAGCGAACCAATGCGTCAGCAAAATGCAAAGGCGAAATCCCGTCACGTTGCTTTGCAAGATAGTTTCCAAAGGGTTGATCAAGAGACATCACGACCGGTGTATTTGGATCGCATCTTCGCACCGTTGTCAGAATGGCGATGGAGACCCTCATCGCTTGTTCATCGGTGAGCTTAAGCGTTGAAGATGTATTCAAGCCGGCAACGATGTTCCATAGTTGCATTCGGCCGGCAAACTGGTTGACGACACGTTCCACGTACTGGGAAGCCGCCCTCGCGAACTCTTCAACGTTGTCTTCCAATAGATACAGCCAGTGCGGCAGCATGCGAGGGCGAAAGTCGATGAGCGGACCACCAATGAGTCGCAGTCCTCGCGCCGAAAGCTCATTTACGACAGCGGTGGGAGCGTCAAAATCGAATCGTCCTGAATCGGTTTCGATGTCCGCCCAGTTCAGCGGAACGGAAGCGGCATTGAATACGCTCGCGTATTTATCGTAGGTAGCGGACGTGTCCCCCGAACCATTGAACGTCGCTGCAATGAGAGTAGTGATCGGCTGCTGACGCCGTCTACGAAACGCAATCGATTGAGTGCTGAATAAGTCAGCTAGCTCGTCGATCGCTTGTTGTAAGAAGACGATGGCCTGAATCGAGGCCTCGGCGCAGCGGTGATGGTCTCCTTGAATTGCCGCAGCACGCATGAAGGCTTGAGAGCCGTCTCTCAAGAAGCCCTCAAATGTGGTGCTTGTTTGAAGCCCGGCTCGATGCCAACCATCCGATTGCATCCGCGCGGAGTGACAAAGACCACGGGCTATTTCAAGTGGCAACTGATAGGGAGTGTCCACATCCGATCGCAGCGAACACGTCGTGACGAGACGTCGACCGATCGTTGGAATATCCGCGACGAGCGATACCTTTCCGGACTCGCCAACCTCGCGTTCGATATCCCAACGGCCTTTGGAAACATGCACGCGAGACGCGAAGGGAACACCCTCGATGCCGCAGACATGCACTGAACCTACAGATCGTTCGTCCAGAAGTGATCCAGCGATCTCCGGAACGTCAAAAGAAATTCGTCCCAAACTATCGTTTCCGACGAAGCGGAACAGGGAAGTAAACCTCCATCTCGGGTGGAGCTTCCAGTGAAGTTTCCAAGCTCCCAAGAAGTTGCTTGAGATGTTCGGTTTCAAAGTGGGCGGAAAGCCCTTCGAAGTTCTTCCACTGCTCGTGTAAGACGAAAGCGTTCTCGTCAGAAGAAGAGTAGACAAGCTGGTATCTCGTGTTGGCTTCTTCCTCACGGGTCTTGGTGATCGCGAGCTTCATTGCCTCGATGAAGGAATCCCTTTGATCAGCTTTGACGGTGAAGCGAACCGTCATTGCGAATGGTTTCGTCAGAGCACGATCGCCAAACTGAGCCTTGATGGTCTCCAGTGGTGTTGCTTCGCCTTCGGCGTGGTGATCTGCAAGGACTCGCGAGTTCGCTGCCAGAGGAATCAGGAG
>JBCCKZ010000429.1:0-5351 GCA_039027135.1 Planctomycetota bacterium | reverse complement strand
GGAGGCGTACGACGCCTCGGGTCTGTGTTCCGACGGACCCGACTCATCGCTCCGCTCCTCGATTCGGCTCAAGTGTGGATTTTCGACAGACTGGTTGTCAGTGCATGAGCCGGAGGGGGAGGCGTACGACGCCTCGGGTCTGTGTTCCGAGGGACCCGATGCATCGCTCCGCTCCTCGATTCGGCTCAAGTGTGGATTTTCGACAGACTGGTGGCCAGTGCATGAGCCGGAGGCGTGCGACGGCTCGGGTATGGATTCGATGTATTCGGCTCACGTTCGGGGCTCTTGATCAGCCAGGCTCGTGGTTGTATGGTGGCTAGGCCACTAAGACACCCTCCGGCATTTTCCACTGTGGATACTTCGCTTCAACGAAACCCCGTTTACCAGCAGCTGCACGATCTTTTGAAGCAATCGCTTCGCGAGGAATATCGTGGCGGGGATCGCTTCTTGAGCGAACGCGAAGTTAGCGACCGGTTCGATGTCAGTCGTGCCACCGCCAATAAAGCCTTGTCCAGCCTTGTTTCGGAAGGCTTGCTCGAATTCAGAAGGGGCATTGGGACGTTTGTGCGTCCCGATCTGATCAACTACGACGTGCAATCGCTCGTGAGCTTCACCGAAAAAGCCAAGGCCGCGGGCAAAGAGCCTTCAACAACGCTCTTGCAGTTCGAGAAAATCTCGTCGACTGAAGCACCACAGGACGTGCAAGGATCGCTTGAGACGAGCGCATCCGACTCGCTGATTCGAATGCAGCGTTTGCGATTGGCGAATCGAACACCCGTGATCCTCGAGGAACGATTCGTGGTCGCGTCAGTCTGTCCACGCTTGACTCGAAAACAGGCATCCGGGTCTCTCTACAAGGCTTGGGTTGAGAAACATGGCATCGAGATCGCAGGTGCTGATGAGATTATTCGAGCTGTTTCTTTAGCAACATCCGAGGCAAAACACCTTGGCGTAAGTGTTCGTGCTCCCGCTCTTGAAGTCATTGCAATTGGATATGCCAAGTCGAGAGTGGGTGGGCCATTTTGGTGGGAGCGAACTCTTTACCGCGGCGACCAATATGAGTTCCATACACGTCTTGGTCCCGTCCAAGCCGCAACTCCCGCACGCGGAAGATTGAGATGAGCGATAAGCAAGCCCGTAGCATTCATGACTTACGCACCGTAGTAGTCGGGACCGGATTCATTGGGCCCGTGCATGTCGAAGCCCTGCGAAGGATTGGGGTAAATGTCGTCGGCTTGATTGGTTCTACACCACAAAAGTCGAAGGTGGCAGCTCGTCGTCTTGGGGTGGCCGGAGACCTAACCACGTTAGACGAGGCTTTGGCCGACCCGGATGTCGATTGTATTCATCTGGCGACACCAAATCATTTGCACTATCCACAGGTCAAGCAGGTCCTTGCTGCGGGAAAACATGTCATGTGCGAGAAGCCCTTGGCAATGAATACTGTTCAATCATCCGAGCTCGTTAGATTGGCAGATGCGTCGGACCTGAAGGCAGGTGTCGCTTACAACATTCGCTTTTACCCGCTTTGCCACGAAGCCGCCGCGAGAATTGCCGCTGGAGATGCGGGGCCAATTCATCACATTACGGGTAGCTATGTTCAAGACTGGCTATTGCACCGGAGTGATTTCAATTGGCGGGTGACCTCAGAGCAGGGCGGAGAATTGCGCGCGGTCGCCGATATTGGCACCCATTGGCTTGATATGGTGCAGTTCATTACGAAGCAGAAAGTCATCGAGGTGATGGCTGATCTGCAGACGGTTCATTCCACTCGAGACAGGCCTCTTGGTAGCGTTCAGACCTTTACCAATGAAACGTCTCGGGACTTCGATAGCAGCTTTGAGTCGGTCAACATCGATACGGAAGATGCCGGGTCCGTGCTGCTTCGGTTTGACGGCGGGGCGCGAGGTGTAGTCCACGTCTCGCAAACAACAGCGGGTCGGAAAAACTCCATAAGTTTCGA
Organism: Planctomycetota bacterium; assembly: GCA_039027135.1. Taxonomy (GTDB): domain Bacteria; phylum Planctomycetota; class Planctomycetia; order Pirellulales; family Pirellulaceae; genus Rubripirellula. Next base: position 3,388 of record JBCCKZ010000429.1, on the reverse strand, counting down.
GATTGCAGGAAGTCGACAGACGTTGGCATTTCATAGCGAGCAACCGAATACTCTTTGGGCGGGGTTTCGAGATCAGCCCAATCAAATGCTAATACGCGATCCTAGTTTGATGTCTGGTGATGCTTCCGCCATCGCCAACTATCCAGGAGGACATGCGGAGGGCTTTCCAGATACTTTCAAACAATTGTTTAAGTGCTTTTATCAGCACATCGCAAGCGGAAGTCAAAAACCTGAACGCTCTTATCCTACCTTTGAAGATGGGCATCGCGAGATCATGATCTGCGAGGCTATTTTGAAGAGTCATCGACAGCAAACCTGGGTTTCCATTGATCATGAGTGATGCTGTGCTGCTTGGTATTGACCTGGGGGGGACTTCAACCAAGTTTGGTATCGGGGATGGCGATGGCAATGTGGCGCATCATTGGTCGATGCCGACTAAACATGAGCTTGGGCCTGACTCAGTTCTCGATCGCATCATTCGAACGATTGACACAGCCATCATTGAACGAGGTTTAGATCAACCGACCGCCATCGGAATTGGAGTTCCTGGGCTCGTGGACCTTGCCACTGGGCAAGCCAAGTTTCTTCCTAATTTTGCTACCCAGTGGAGGGATGTTCCCGTTGTTGAGCGTTTGACAAATCACTTTCGATGTGAAGTTGCGATGCTCAATGACGCGAGAGCCGCGACCTTGGGTGAACTGAAGTTCGGTCGTGGCAAGGATATTCCCAATGTCACCATGGCCGTCTTGACCATTGGCACCGGTATTGGTGGTGGTGTTGCCATCGATGGAGAGCTGCGGCTTGGCACGACAGGGGGGGCAGGTGAGATCGGGCATCAGACGATTGTTCCTGATGGCCCTCTATGCGGATGCGGTAATCGCGGCTGTCTTGAGGCATTGGCCAGTGGAACGGCGATTGTTGCGATGGGTGCGCGATTGATCTCATCCAAGCAGGCACCCTGGTTAGCAAGCCAAGTGTCATCGGATCAGCCACTGACACCCGAATTGATTGCCTCGGCCGTGCAGCATGACCCCGGTGTCGAAGAAGGTATTCGACAGATCGGCACTTACTTGGGCATTGGCGTCGCCAATGTCGTCACCATCTTGCATCCCGATCTAGTTGTCATTGCGGGCGGAGTATCAAGGATGGGTGAAACGCTTTTGGAACCCATACGGCGAGAGGTCAAAGAACGCGTCCGAATGTTCCCCACGTCCGATCTGCAAGTCATGAATTCAAGTCTTGGATCCGCCCCAGGAGTTCAAGGTGCACTCGCGTTGGCAGCCTCCAGTCTTCAATGAACCAAGCAAAGCCTGAGAGGAGGAGACGAACCTCTCCGGCCTTGTGAGGCGGACTCTCCCAGAGGGAAAGCGATGGCAAGACAAATCACCCACTAACTCTTCTCGTTTCGCATTTACCCGTACAAAGAACCACAAGATGTCTGACTTCAACTATCAAGACGTTTCCAAGATGATCGATCATTCGTTACTCAATCCCACCTTGAGTGTGAATGACCTCGATGCTGGGATTGAACTCGCCAAGGCCTTCGATGTCGCCAGTGTTTGCATCATGCCTTATCACTTGGCCGCATGCACGAAACGCCTGGGGGGGACCACCGTTGCGCCGTCAACCACGATTGGATTTCCGCATGGCGGACACACGACAGCGATCAAGACCGCCGAGGCGAAACGTGCGATTGATGACGGCTGTCAGGAATTGGACATGGTGGTCAATATTTCGAAAGTGCTATCGCAAGATTGGGGGTATGTCCAAGATGACATCGCAGCTGTTATCGACGTGGCTCACTCAGCCGGCCAAAAGGTCAAAGTAATTTTTGAGAACTGCTATTTGGATGATTCACAGAAGATAAAACTCTGTGAAATCTGTTCAGAACTGAAAGCAGATTGGGTGAAGACATCGACGGGCTATGGTACCGGAGGTGCGACGCACGAAGACTTGAAGTTGATGCGAGCTCACAGTGCTGAAGGAGTCCAGGTCAAGGCTGCCGGTGGTGTGCGAGATTTGGACGCCTTGTTGGCGGTTCGAGCCTTGGGTGTGACACGCTGCGGCGCCAGCCGAACGGCCGAAATGATGAATCAAGCTCGGGAGCGTCTCGGTCTTGAGAACATTTCTGTGACGGCGACGGGTTCGTCGGGCTATTGATGGTTCGAGCTTTGCCCTTGGATCATGGCTTCCGGCCCAGGGCACCTCTCGGCCAGCAAAAACTACCCATCCGTTGGCATGGGGAACGCTTCGTGCTTTTCGAGGAAACGGCCTTCGGAGTCTTCCTCGTCTAAACGCACGCCGTATCCCCAGAGAAAAGCGAGGTGGTTTAACACTCGACCGGCTGTTTCGCTATTCAATCGTTTGCCGTCTCGGCCTCGGTGAACCAAGAGTAAGCGACGGTTCCCTTCGAGGTCGGCGCCACGAACTTCGATCTGTGGTGTTTGGTTTGAAAGGTCATACATCGAAGCCAATTGACTGCGGATGTCCCGGTAACCAACCTCATCATGAATGGCGTTGACTCTTAGGAATGGCATCTCGCCTCGATCCGAAACGGCAAACAGGTGCATCTCACGAATCAGCCGCGGGCTCAAGAACTGCAGGATAAAACTCTCGTCGCGGTACTCTGCCCATGCGTTCCGCAATACTGCCCACGCCTCTCCACAACCTGCTATGTCGGGAAACCAATGGTGGTCTTCATCGTCGGGGTCCACACAGATTCGCTCGATATCCCGCATCATTGCGAACCCCAGTGCATAGGGATTGAAACCATGAAATGCCCGATGGTCGAAACCGGCTTGTTGGATCACAGAGGAGTGTGAACGTAGGAACTCCAGCATGGAGCCTTCGTCAATCAGCCCCAGGTCATACATCCGGTTCATGATTGTGTAATGAACGAACGTCGCGCAGCCCTCATTCATGACTTTCGTTTGACGCTGCGGATAGAAGTACTGCGCATTACGGCAAACGATTTTGAGGATTTCGCGCTGCCATGGTTCCAGTCTGGGGCTGTGAAGGGCGACGAACTTAAGAACATTGTCCGCTGGTAGAACAAGATTCAGTTTCGGTACCTTCGGGTCATCAGCTGAGTCGCGATCAGATGTTGTGGGTACAGTTCGCCAAAGATCATTGAAGTGCTGTTCCTCGTATCTCGCTCGATCTTCTGCCTTTTGGCGTTGGGATTTGCGATCGCGGTGAATCGGAGCGTATCGGTCAACAGCATGCGACATTAGCGCATGCGCGGAATCAAGCAGCTGCTCCACCCGTCGATACCCAAACTTCTCTTCACAGTGAGTGATGTACGACTTGGCATAGTTAAAGTCATCAAGCACGCGATCGGCACGAGTCCATTGTTTGAACAAATAGTTGTTCTTAAAGAAGTGATTAT
>JBCCKZ010000428.1:0-5358 GCA_039027135.1 Planctomycetota bacterium | reverse complement strand
CCGCCGGTGGATTGGGGATGGGAATCGATCGATTGATCATGTTGTTGACTGGTAATCGATCGATTCGCGAAGTCATCGCGTTTCCGCTGATGCGTCCCGAAGATTAGAGAGCTCTAGCCAAAGCGTCATCAGTTGCTTTCCTAACCTACCTCCTGGGGAGGTCGGCCGATTCAACGGCCGGTGGGGCAAATGACATTCGTAGTTATAAGGGTGAAGTTTGAATGATTCATGCACGTGGATTTCACAATTCGAACTTATTCCTTCACATTTCCAAAGCCCTCTCCGGCTCTTCAAGGCTGGCTCCCCGTCGGGCAACGCCGTAGTGGATTTCCATCAACAAGAATAAGCACGCAGCGCCGGCAAGTGAGTCAAGGAACCCATTCGCTTGCGCTCCGTGCTTGTATTTCCCGGTCTTCCAAGCGAAGCAAATCCGCTACGGCGTTGCCCAGAGGGGGACTATTAGGTACTAGCTGGCTCTCCCGACGGAGAGCCGATGGCCATTCTTGAACTTAGCCCAACAAAGCCAAAACGTTCTGTGGGTTTTGGTTTGCAAGAGCCAACACGTTCGTACCTGACTGAACCAGGATCTGCGAACGAGTCAGGTTGGCGGACTCTTGAGCGAAGTCAGCATCGCGGATGCTCGACTCAGCCTCAAGCAAGTTGGCTCGGGTTTCGCCTAGCGACGTGAGATTTGATTCAAGCGTCGTGGCTTGGAATGCACCCAGTCGACCTCGAAGTCCAGTCACCTTGCCGATCACTTCATTAATGATGTCACCCGCTTTCGCAGCATCGGTTCCCAAAGCTGCCGACTGACCGCTGCCAAGTTCGTAAAGACGACCAGCGGCACCGCCGAGGTTGCCTGACGCGACGCTACCAATTCCCAAGCGTGCTTGCTGAGTACTGACAACATCAGCCCCAAGTTGGAATTGAGCTCCACCACCGGTGATGTTGAAGCTGAAGTCCGTCGATGAACCGTCAGCAACCGAAAGCGACAAGTCCAGTGTCGAAGTGTTAACGCTGAGCGTGTTACCGGTTGAATTGGCGGTGATTCCATTGATTGTGGCGACAATATCAGTGCCCGTGGCTCGTTGAGCTGACAGTCCCGATTCAAAGTTGCCCGCGGCACCTTCGCTGATGACCTCAACGTCGACTGCCGCGTTCGAACCGAATCCGATGCTTTGAAGCTTTAAAGCTCCACCTTCGTTGATCGCTTCGATACCGGTGGAGTCTTGAACCAGATTGATCGACTGGATCACAGCGTCAATGGTCGAACCGGCTTGGAACTGGAAAACTTCCGATCCGACGCTACCGGTCAACTGAACGACGAGGTCGTCTGCCAGACCACCACCTTCGGCTCCACCTGATAAAGCGGTCGTGGTCGCGAACGCGTTGCTCGATCCGTTGGCGAAGGTGAAGTTGTTCGGGCCAGCATCGCTAGTGACCGATGCTTCGTAGCCGCTCAGGTCGTTGATTGCCGCTGCGATGGTCGCTGATGTCACGTCGCCAGCTGAGCTGACGCTCACCGTGATGTTGCCGTTGGTGTCAGCGGTGGCACTTGCAGTGCCGGCTGCGAGCGAGTTATCGCCAACAAGTGAAATGGTTGCCCCATCAGCGGCCGAGCCAAAGCTTGACGCGTTGACGGTGATCACGTCCGATGCGGTCGTGTCGGTACCACCGGCAAGTTCAAGATCAGACGCGGTGGTGGGATTCAAGTCCGAACCGGTCGTAAGGTCGGGATTAACAAACGCGTCACCCGAAACCACGTTCTTGACGACAAAGTCTGCGAGGCTGTTGATGGCCGTTGCAACGTCTTGAGTGGTGGCACCATCGGCAACCACGATGTCAATCGTGCCGCCGGCTGAATCATAGGAAGCCGTCGTGCTGGCGGCATCGGTATCGACAGTGAATGCCAAGGCGATGCCGTTGCCAGCTGTGCCGTCAGCCGCTCCGCCCTTGAGAGCATCCACAACAAAGCTACTTGCTTGTGCGGCATCTGCACCGGCGATCACCTCGGTGATGTCTCCGCTAGTGCTTGTGGCCGTCGTACCAATCGCACCGCCGAAGGTGTCTGCACCGTCGTAGGTGAGGTTTCCGTTGGACACGTTGGTGGCGGTGAAGGTCGACGAAATGTCGTTGTTGATTGCGTTGACGACGTCTTGGATTGTAGCGCCATCGGCAACGGTGATGTTGATCGCGTTGCTGTCGGTATCGTAGGCGGCTGCCGTACTTGTGCCTGTTGTGATGCTGATCGTCGTTGCATCACCGGTTGCACCGTCAGCTGCTCCTCCGGCAACGGCATTGAGTCGGAAGTTGGCAACTGACTCGGCGGTTCCGGCGGAGTAGCCCGCGAACGTGCTGAAGGCGTTACCATCGGTTTCCGAGTTGGTGTCGTTGTCATAGACCTCAGTACCAGCGGTGCCCGATGCAAGCCCGAAGGTGAGGTCATCACCGAGACCTGAATCGTTCAAGTCCTGCAAGATGTTTGTGATCGTTTCACCCTGCTCGATGTTAATCGTTACGGCTGAACCGGAAACGCTAGCGGTCGAAGCGGTTCCGTTGCTCACTTCGTTGATCGTAAGCGTTGCCGAGTTGAAGTCAGTCCCATCAAAAGCTCCACCATTCACGGCGGCGATGTTGATCTCGACGTTGGTCGTACTGCCATTTTGTCCGAGAATCACATCAGCATTGCCCTCGTTGCCACTCGTATAAGCGTTATCGAAGCTGATCGTCGAAACGGCTTGAGTGGGCGAGAACGAGTTAGCAAAGTTGATTTGCTTGGTCGCTTGTGCGTCCGCAACAGTTCCCGAAAGTGAAACTTCACCCGAGCTTTGTGCTGCGGTAGCACCAGCTGCGATGCCGGTCGTCGAAACAGAAGCCTTGGTAGCGGCCGATTGGATATCAACGTCGACTTGAACGCTTCCGAGTGAGCCAAGGCTAGCTTGGTCAATGTTCAAATCAGTCAATGAGCTCACTTGCGACGCATCAGTCTGGAAGTCCAGCGAGCCGTCAAGCAATTTGCGGCCTTGAAAGGTCGTGCTTTGAGAAATTCGGTTGATGGCTTCGAGTGAAGAATCGATCTGCAGCTGGTTTGCAGCGATTTCCTCATCCGAAAGGCCACTTGTGTTGCTGGCCTGAATGACCAAACCACGAATGTCGTTGAGTAGGTTGCTGACTTCGCCGAGTGCTGAGTCAGCCGTTGAAATGATTTGGCTGGCTCGTTCGGTGTTGCTGATAGCCTTGCCGAGCGAAGTGATTTCACTTCGAAGAGCTTCCGACGCGATCAAACCCGCGGGATCGTCCGAGCCGGTGTTGATTCGAAGACCAGTCGACAAACGAGTCAAGGCGGTGTTGAGCGATTCGTTGCTCGATTGCAAACGATTCTGTGCAACGAGCGAAGAGACATTCGTGTTGATACGGGTCATGGGTTTATCTCAAGTAGCAGTAGGCGGCCGACGCGGCCAGGTGGTTGTTAGACTAGCTGACAGACAATGCCTGCTTGGATGTCCTCTACCGGCCCCCCAAAGTGCAGGCGCGTCGGATCGAGCATCCAGGGAAATGTCCGTTGCAAATCGCAAGGCGTGCAGGATTTGTCTGCTAAAGCTTGACGTTTCGGGCGACTAGCGTCCTACAACCGGTAAAGTCGGTGCCTGCTGAAATCCTTTCCCAGAGCGTGTGCTTTATCGACCTTTGGCTCACGCTGCTCAGGGCTGCTGGGGTAGCTCAGGGCGGGTATCATGTCGGGTCACTCGAGAATCACTTCCGTTGAAAACCCGCCATCCGATGACCTCACCTGAATCTGCCGAATCCCTTTCTCGCGAAGACGCACTCCTGAATCAAGCCGAGGGCAAAGGCCCCTTGGGTAAGGCTGTCATCTACACGTTGCTTTCCGGACCAGGATGGCTTCAAGGTGCCATCACGCTTGGTGGCGGATCGCTCGCGGGAGCGTTGTATCTCGGTGTGCTCATGGGCTATGAGCTAATGTGGTTACAGCCTTTAGCGATGATTTTTGGCGTGATCATGCTTTCGGCGATCTCGTACGTGGCACTTTCGACGGGTGAACGACCATTTCAAACTTTGAAGGTGCATATCTCACCAGTGCTGGCCTGGGGTTGGCTCATTGCCACGATGATGGCCAACATTGTCTGGTCTTTGCCGCAGTTTGCACTGGGAACCGCCGCTGTTCAGCAGAATCTCTTGCCCGGGCTCAATACGACCGTTGGTAAGGCGGTCATCGCGGTTGCGTTGCTGATCGCAGCTTCAATTGTCGTGTGGTTCTACAACAGCGGCTCAAAGGGGATCCGACTGTTTGAACTCATTCTCAAGGCGATGGTGGGAATCGTCGTGCTTTCGTTCTTCGGTGTGGTGGCTGCCATGACGGCCAATGGAGCCTTGAACTGGGGAGAGATACTCGCAGGTTTCATCCCTAATCCCAAGTATCTTTTCGAACCGGTTCCCAGCATGGCGGATCCGATCAGCGAAACCGGCGGCAATGCCGAGTATTGGCAGACGCTCATCGCTGCAAAACAAACAGACACCATCATCACGGCATTTGCGACCGCGGTGGGAATCAACATGACGTTCCTTTTGCCCTATTCGATGTTGCGAAAAGGTTGGGGACGTCGGCAACGAGGCCTCGCCATCTATGATCTGACTATCGGGCTTATTTTCCCTTTCGTTCTAGCGACTGGTTGTGTGGTGGTCGCTGCGGCAAGTCAATTTCATGCATCGCCTGACGATGTTCTTGCGATGGAAGCAGAAGGGCTTTCTTCTTCGAAAGAAGTTGAGGCATTCGTTGAGCTGGTCGAAGGTTTGGAGAAATCAGTGGGCGAAGAAAAACTGACTGATGCCGACCGTCGGATTGCAGCAATGCTGGCTAGTCGGGATAACCTTTCGCTTGCAAAAACCCTGAGCCCGCTGGTCGGTGACACTGTCGCTCAGAAGCTGTTCGGTGTCGGCGTGTTAGGGATGGCTCTTTCAACAATCATCATTCTGATGTTGATCAACGGTTTCGCGTTTTGCGAGCTGATGGATGTTCCAGCGGAGGGGACGATGCATCGCATCGGCTGCTTTTTGCCTGCGATAGGCGTGTTCGGCCCTTATTTTGGAGGTGCTGCTCCTGCGCTCGCCATTCCCACCAGCGTCATCGGAGGCGCGATGTTACCGATTGCGTACTTGTCATTTTTCTTGCTAATGAACTCCAAGCCGGCGTTAGGAGATTCAAAACCGACCGGCTTAAGAGCTTGCATTTGGAACTCGCTGATGGGGTTGGCAACATTGGCGGCCGGTTTTGCTTGTGTCTGGGGACTGTCTGGAAAGGGTATACCGGGCTACATAGGCCTTGCCATTGTTTCAATCATG
>JBCCKZ010000427.1:0-5365 GCA_039027135.1 Planctomycetota bacterium | reverse complement strand
GGAAAATTCGACTACCGGTTTAGCCAGCCGCCTATCCAGCCAAAACAAATTTTAAGTGGGCGTGCTATCAAACGTTCGTTGGATTGGGCATCTCTGGACGACCTGATCCAGAATGACCAGCGCCAGGACGACCGGCTCCACCGCCAACGCCAGGTGGGCGACGAGGAGTGTATTGGCAACAATCCTTGGGACAGACGTCATGCCACGGCCCTAGCGTGCCAACGGCAGCTTTGTCCTGCCGTTTTCCCAGACGTTCCTCGACGAGCATACGGACCATCGACACGAAGGAGGGATGGGTCCCAGCCGTCGCCGCTCTAGCCATTGGGATCCCCAGCTTCTCGCAGAGTTCGGCCGCTTCCTCATCGAGATCGTACATGACTTCCATGTGGTCGCTGACGAATCCAATAGGAACGATCACAACGCCATTGAGCTCCTGTTTCTCGTGCCTCTCTTCGATGGTGTCGCAAATATCCGGTTCTAACCAAGGTTGCTGGGGCGGACCGGAGCGGCTTTGAAAAACAAGGTCCCATCGATCGACGCCCACATGCTGGGCAACCAGACCGGAGGCCTCGGTCAATTGTTTGACGTAGTCGCAGTTATCCGCCATCGACATGGGAATACTGTGCGCGGTGAACAGAATCGTGGGATCTTGCACACCCTTGTCCTTGACCTCAGAAACAGCTTCGGCGACCGCTTCACCAATGGTCTCAATGAATTCGGGATGGTTGAATCCCATACGGACTTTTTCAATGATCGGAGCACCTTCGCCAACGGCTTCCCGAGCGCGAATGATGTCTTCGCGATACTGTCTGCAGCCGCTGTAGCAGCTAAACATGCTAGTAAAGAACGCCAAGGCTCTCTTGCGACCATCGCGTTTCATATCGGCGACGGTATCTTCCAATAGTGGATGCCAGTTTCGGTTCCCAAAATAGATGGGCAGGTCCAGGTCGTTCGCTTTGAACTCATCTTCCAATGCCGCGATGAGTTGACGATTCTGTTCGTTGATAGGGCTTACGCCGTCGTAATGCTTGTAGTGTTCGGATACCTCAAGCATTCGCTCGCGAGGCACGTTCTTACCTCGGAGAACGTTTTCCAAAAACGGTATGACGTCGTCCATCCCCTCCGGCCCACCGAAGGAAACAAGGATGAACGAGTCATAGGGTGGCAAATCTTCGTTTGCGTTTTGGCTTGCTGTCGTAGCGAGAACTTCACCCACTGAGGAACTCTCCAAAGATCGTGTTTAAATTGGCGCTCAACACCTCACCCAGTCGTTGATGCGTCGCGGCATTGCGCTCAGCTCATTTGGCTTAAGCGGAGCACCCTATTATCACGCCTCGGCCAGATCTGGCTGGCAAGTCGCCTTCGCAACGGTGAATAGCGAAAAAGGATTGGTCTTGTATCTTTGTTCCAACCGCAACGGCTGCTCCCGCAAAACTTCATCCAACTCAAGGTCAGTTCGCCACCCCAACCTCCGGGTCACGGCGCCCGCCCGATCCACAACGCCGGCAATGAGGGCGTTATTGCTGCGGAAGTGATTGATCATGAGCACCATTCCACCTGGACGACAGACTCGAACCATCTCGCTCATCATTCGCTGGGGGTCTGAAACCACGCTGATTGTGTGAAACGACGTCACGACGTCGAAACTGTCGTCGTCAAAATTTAGATTTTCAGCATCCATGGCCGTCAGGTTGATATGGTCCCAGCCCTCTTTTCGAACCAAATCATGTGCCTCGGCCAGCATCGAATCGGAGAGATCAATTCCTTGGAGATCGATGTGTGAGGGATACGAGTGCAAGGACAATCCCGTACCGACACCGACTTCAAGCACCCGCGTTTGGGGTTTGAGTTTGAGCGAAGAAATCACAGCAGACATCCGGCGTTTTGCCATAGCCGGCCAGATGATCTGATAGGCCGGGACGAGGTGCCTGTAAAATGGACTGTCGTGCGGCTGATGCTTGGTCTGAATCGCGGTCATGTCTCGCTAGAATCGATTGAAGAATCCTCCAAGATACTGCCCTCAGATCCTTCCGGCGACGGGTGTAACCACGATCGGATGGGTGCCGCGAATGCGAAATAGCAAAATGCGACCGGGAGGATCAACCAATGCAAAAGAAAAACCCCGATGAGAACAAAAAGAGCGCGCCCGATCTGGTGGGGGGGCCGACGACCTCCAATATACTGGCTGACGAGGTGAGGATAGCGAAACCGCGAGACCATCAAAAAGGCGAGAGCCAACGCGATCAGCGGTAACAGATGCTGGCAGAGCCAAAATGCCCAATCGGCAATCGCTGCGACGGTGGACCAGTACGTGTCTCCGACAACATTGTCACCGGCATAGGCCGTTCGATAGCCGCCCAAACTATGCGTTGCGATCGCGAACGCTGCAATCGTCCCCGCCGCCGCGGGCGAGGGACGACCCTCAAATTCCTCGTGGTCATCCGAATCCTCGGTTTCCACGTTGAAACGGGCCAAGCGAATGAGGACACAAAGCGTGTAGAGCACACCAACGGCCCAACGAACCTTCAGCGGCAAATAATCACCCGAGCTAAACCGCCAGACCAACACCGCAGGCGCAGTCCCGAAGGTGATGGCGTCGCACAGCGAGTCAAGCTCGGCACCAAACTCACTTTCTTGGCCAGTCATTCGCGCGGCTGAACCATCCAACGCATCAAATAGCATGCCACCAAAAATCAGCAAGCCCGCAACCAATAGCTTGGTTTCGTCCTGCCAAGTTAAGTAGGGACTGGTGACCACGGCGATGGCAGCCAAACCACACACCGCGTTTCCGAGCGTGAGCATCGTCGGAAGAACGGATAGCGTGACCTGTCGCCGGCGTTGTCGACGAATACGTCGCTGATCTCGTCGATCACGCAGACGTTGGTCTCGATCGATATCATCGGACTCCCCATCGTCGTGCCGTTGATTGCGGGGACGCCAAAGACTCTTCTTGAGTTCACTCATTGTCCCGCCGCGATGACTGGCGCCGAGCCAGCTTCAGTTTCAGGAGCGTTCGATTGTTCTTTCGCTTGCCAACGATACTTCGCCATCACGGTTGTACCGGCTTTGACTTTTTCGCCGATCGAAACACAAACTTCCAAGCCATCAGTCTTCGGGATGACAAGCTCAGTTCGAGAGCCCAACTTGATCATGCCGAACGCTTCTCCGCGTCGAAGCACGTCTCCTGTGCGAACCCAACATACGATGCGCCGGGCGAACTGACCGGTGATCTGGCGGATCCGAAGTAGCCTTGCCGGTGGCGAGTCACCGTGGTTCTCGAAAGTCTCTTCGTGTTCCAACTTCAGTACAACGTCAAGATTCTCATTCTCGCGAGCGGACTCGGGACGAAGCGCATTGAGAAACTTCCCGGGACGGTACTTAACGGCAACCACTTGCCCGGGAAGACTCGCCCGATTGACATGGACGTTAAAGATCGACAGGAAAATACCCACTTGGATCGCCGGCCCTATCGTCGGGTCATTCACATCTTCAATTTGAACGATTTTTCCGTCTGCGGGTGATACAACGGTCCCCATTTCCTCAGGTGCTGGCCTCGCCGGATCCCTAAAGAACCAAACCACCAAGCCAAAAATCACCAGCGGCGGAACCGCCAGCGGCACCCACAAGTAGGCCAGCGCCGCAGCTATCACCAAAAACAGCGATCCGATCATAACCAACTCGGCCAGACCAGCTCGCACAAACGGCAGGCTATCACGCCATCGGAATGGATCGTCCGAATCGCTCCACCAGTAGGACCCCTGATTTGCGAAATACTTCATGTCCCGAGGATCGACGGGATCGAACGGCAGTGATTCCCGCGTTCCCTGGCGAGTCTGAGCCATTCGAGAAACGTATCCAGGACGTATTTTTCGAAGCATCGACCTTCGAATGCGACCCCAGAAAAGCTCTATCGACATCACGGTCCCGCCACCTGGCTGGATCGTTGTCAGTTGTGGATCCATCAACTCAGGGATGGGCTCTTCGTCGGGCGTCTTCATAACTCGCCAGCGTATCCGCTATAAAGGCATACTGTCGAGCCTGCCACCAGCCGACGAATCTTGCACGCGTTCGTGTTCAGTTGCAATGTATACGCCTCGTTACCTCCACCCGTTCGATTCTCGCCGCGCGGTCCACCGTTTCACTGACGTGCTGGTGATCGGTGGCGGACTAGCAGGCTTAAGAGCGGCTAATGCCGCGGGTCCTCACCAAGACGTCCTCGTCGTGACGAAAGACCGACTTCGCGAATCAAATAGCTGGTACGCTCAAGGCGGCATTGCGGGCGTGATGGACCCCAATGATTGCTTTGAATCTCATGTCGATGACACGATGATCGCCGGTGCCAACCTGTGTGATCCCGAAATCGTTGACATGGTGATCCGTGAAGGTCCGCGACGAATCGAAGAATTAGTGCGTTGGGGGGCCCAATTCGACAGCGTCGACGGCGAGATTTCTCTCGGACGCGAAGGCGGTCACAGCCGAGATCGCATCGCGCACGCTCAAGGCGATGCCACGGGTGCCGAGATCATCCGCACGGTCGTCGAACGCACTCGGGCTGCCGACAACATTGAAATCTGGGAACAATCATTCACGGTTGACCTATTGACCTATGAGGGTCGATGCCGGGGAGCCTTGGTGATCGATGGATCTGGCCGCTCGGTCCTGATTTGGGCGAAAGAGACCATCCTCTGCACCGGCGGAGTGGGACAGGTTTATCGTGAGTCGACCAACCCACCCGTCGCAACCGGTGACGGAACGGCGATCGCCTATCGAGCGGGTGTCGAACTGCGAGACATGGAATTCATTCAGTTCCACCCCACGGTGCTCTACATAGCCGGATCAAGCCGGTCTCTCATCACTGAAGCGGTCCGAGGCGAGGGGGCCTACCTGATCGACAGCAACGGTCATCGCTTCATGCCCGAGTACGACAAACGAGCCGAACTAGCGCCTCGCGATATTGTCAGCCAATCGATCATTCAGCAGATGGCGAAAACCAAACAAAGCAACGTCTTTTTGGATCTCTCGCATTTGGATGCCGAGTATGTCCGCGGCCGATTCCCGGGCATTGCCAAAGCCTGCGCGAAATTCGGTCTCGACATCACGTCCGATCGAATTCCAGTTCGTCCCGGGGCCCATTATTTCATTGGGGGCGTAGGAGTCGATCGCATCGGGCATTCATCCATGGAAGGTTTGTGGGCGTCGGGCGAAGTCACCAGCAGCGGTCTGCATGGTGCTAATCGATTGGCAAGCAACTCCCTCTTGGAGAGTCTGGTTTATGGTGCTCACGCGGGCGAAGCCGCCGCTCGTTCAGCTGGCGAACAACCGGAGACGCTTACGGCTCTTCCAATCAATCACAAAAGCCTGACAT
>JBCCKZ010000426.1:0-5367 GCA_039027135.1 Planctomycetota bacterium | reverse complement strand
GGCGTCAGATGACAGTGACTGCACGTTGTCTGGATCGAGTGAAGTCTTGAAGTAGAGGAATTCAGGCGTGCAAAGGACGGCGGTGATAGTTTCGCGAAAAGCCACTTCGGGTTGCTCAGAGTTTTTCCTTCGCAAGCGATAGAAGTTTGACAGAGACTCTCTTTCCTCGACACGAAGTGGCCTTCGGTAGGCACGAGTGGCGAATCGATGAATCAGTTTGACTGCCTGCTCCGGTTCGAACTGGCGTCCACCCAAGAGTTGTTGACGAGATTCAGTCGGCCACTGATCGACGATCGGTCCGCGGATGCGGACTTCGTGGATGCGGATGTGGGGAAGGAAACCGTGTTTGACCACAGAGTTTCGGAAGTGAACGATCCCTCGGCCATTACGGACGGACTTCGGCAGCGTCTCAATGTGCTGTTTGAAGACTCGCTGGTAGGTGCCGCGGGCGTTCGTGAGCCCATTTTCGAAAGTAAACCTCGGGGCAAAATGCTTGTCCAAGGGAACTACGAACGTGTACCACTTCTTCTTCTCTTCCCTCATCTCTTGTTCATCCAAGAGTGGCTGTATGGGCTGCGAATGGGCTTGGCTTTCCAATCGTGTGTCGCCGGGGCGAACACCGAACCGAAAGTACTCTTGCTTTGGTCGTTTGGCGGCTGTTTCGGAATAAGGCGTAAGTCGATTCTTGGCTTCGGCCAACACACGCACCTCGTACATGCCATCAACAGGGACGCCATTTCTGAATTTCAACAGTGGCCCATAGGCGCCTTCCGGCTTGTCATTGAGCGGATGGTCGTACAAACACATGTACTTGAATTCGAACGCCTTCCGGTGAGCGATTGATAGTTCAGATTGCTGTTCAAAGTGATCTTTGAAAACCCACTCATTCACTTTTGGCTTCCGCTCGGTGCCAAGGGCTTTGTCAACCGCTGCCGTGGCAGCGTCGAGGTATAGCGAAAGCTGATTTCCCGACATTACTAAGGCATCACCGACGTTGTCTCGATGGTGATTTCGTTGATCACGAGGAAACTGACTGGTCGGATCAAACATCGTGTCATCGATCAGCAACAGATCTCGCAGCGAGTTTCGATACTCCCGCCGATTCAGCCGGCGTAGCACTGACCTGCCGCCGTTGGACTCTAGGCGATTCTGCATCGAACGCAGAACGATGGTTAAGTCCTCGATCATGCTGACTCGTTCTTCGTCGTCGATTTCGAACGTGTCGGGAGGCGGCATTGTCCCTAGCGTCAGCTGGTCGACGGCTTCCTGCAGTCTTTCGAGTGTAAGAAGATTGGGACTCTTGATGGACAAGCCTTCAAAGTCCCGCTCGCCTGCGGGGTCGTCTGTCGTGTGACAATCGACACAGTACTCGTTCAGATGGGCTTGAGCTCGAAGCCATGACGCTTCTTCGGCCGCGTGGGTAAAAGACGTGCAAGAGACTACCAAGGCAGCAGCCAACACTGTTGAAAGGCAACGCGAACGCATCAAGCGAGTCCCCTCAGCGTTCCCGTGCCCAATCCAAACTGATCAACTGACATTCCAAAGTCCTGCAACATCGAAACGAACAGGTTGCAAAGCGGAGGGCGATGCTTGGACTTTTCGTCATATCGAAGCCATCGACCATGCCTCATTCCCCCACCGGCAAGCACCACTGGCAAATTGGAATTTCGATGTGAGTTGGCATTACCCATGCCGCTTCCGAAAAGGATTGACGAATGATCAAGCAGGTTGCCATCTTCGGTTTTGGTTTCTCTCATCTTCTGAACAAACTTGGCGAACTGTTCGATTTGATATCGCTCCAGAACGATCAGGCTTTCGATGCGATTGTTAAGTTGTCCGTGGTGGGATAGGGCGTGATAGCCTCCGCTGACACCGAGGTCCCTCGGATTGAAGTCGCCTCCGACCTCTAGGGATGCGATACGGGTTGAGTCCGTCATCAACGCAAGACGAATGAGTTCGTAAAGCACGGGAAGGTCTTGCACCATTGATCGGTTTGTCGGCCGGTCCATGGGGGCTTCTGGCTTGGGAACATCAAGCCAATTGATACTTTGCGTGAGTTGCTTTTCGACATCACGAACAGAGGTGAAGTATTCGTCGAGTTTCTGTTTGTCCTCCTGGTTGATCTTTTTGGACAGTGAGTTTGCCCGATGGTTGACAAAGTCAAGAATCGAGCCGCGAGATTGAAGTCGGTTCTTTGCGATGCTCTTTTCTTTCTCCGAAGAGCTCATGAACAGTTTTTCGAAAAGCTGTTTTGGTCCAGTGATTGGCGGAACGCGGGTTCCCGATCGGGTCCAAGACAACTGACATCCGCCGTGGATACCTGATTCGCTTCCAATCGTGAGCGATGGAAACCTTGTGGAGGTACCAATCCAGTCCGCCGCATATTGATCCAGTGTCACGTTTCCATCAGCACGCGTTGGCGCATCGATGTGCCGTACGCCCGAAAGAAACGCGTGGATCGCAAAGTGTCCACCGGTCAAACCATGATCCAAACCCGTGAGAATCGAAACTGAGTCGCTGACCAAGTTGAGTGGTTGGGAAGACCTTCCCCAATCGAAGCTTGTGATTTCTTGAAGGTCGCTTTGTGCCGAGTTCGTTGACGCCAGCCTCTTTGTTCCGATCCCGGCTTCCTTGGGGAAGAATGCATCGGGATAGAAACCAAGCATGTTTCCAATACACACCATCCTTCGAGGTGCTGTCATTGACGCTTTGGCGGATGCACCCGTCTTGGCGGCGGAAGCGGATCGAAGTGATGGAAGGGTCAGGGCGACACCCGTCCCTCGCAGCACTGAACGACGGTTAGTAAGCATGAGACGCTTTTTTGGTGGGCAATGGGGTGGGGTTTCGGAGTGAACCGTTCATCCATCCTCGGTTCAACAAGCTTCCTGCTGCCACATTATCTCACTCGGCCAGGCAACTTGCAAATCTCACGGGCTGGTGCCGTCGGGAGTACCGGCGAAGCCCCGTAAAATGAAACAACCATTCGAGCTGTTCCGGCTCGAGGCGGCGTTTGAATTGACCGAAACCTTGTTTTTAAGTGATTCTGGTTGAACGTCGCGGTTCCCAGCGGTTTGCCACGCGAGTCATCAAAAGTATCCCGACCGCGATAAAACTGCCAACCTGAAGATAGAAGTTGGCTTTGGATTGCATCCAGAAGTGGATGGCACCAGCGATCGCGGCAACGTAGACGCACTTGTGAAGTCTTTTCCATTGACGAGATCCCAAGAGCCGCATCATGTTTGGCGAGGAAGTGATCGCCAATGGAATCATGATCAGGAATGCCAACGCACCGGCTTGCAGGTAGCGCCGCTGGGACAACTCCGATAACGCATCAGCCCAATCCCAAACCCGATCATATCCCACGTAGATCAAGACGTGAGCTGAGGCGTAGAGAAAGGACATCAGTCCCAAGGGACGCCGGCTCTTCACCAAATCGCGGAAGCCGGAAATTCTTTGAAGCGGCGTGATGCTCAACGTTGCGATCAGTAGGAACAATGACATCGCACCCGTCACTTGAAGCGCGTTGCGTATTGGGTCGGCTCCAAGTTGTCGATAGCGGGCGTCGTACATCAACATCACTAATGGAACGCAGCCATTCAAGACGACAAACCACTCGGCGAATAAGATGGGCGGCCGACGTACTTTTCGTAACGCCGATGGCTTAGAAGTGAACATTCAGGTCCATTCCTCTATAGAGGTGTTCAACCTGCTTTTCATAGCCATTAAATGGAAGCGTGTTACGACGGAAGAATTCTCCAACACGGCGTTCGGTAGCCTGACTCCAACGCGGATGATCTACTTCTGGATTGACGTTCGCGTAGAAGCCGTTTTCATGGGCCGCTGCACGATTCCATGCGGTTTCTGGTTGATCCTCAACAAGGTTGATTTTCACAACGGACTTGATGCTCTTGAAGCCATATTTCCACGGCACGACCAGTCGAATCGGTGCGCCGTTTTGAGGTGGGAGTCTTCGACCGTAGAGACCCGTCGCCATGATCGTCAACGGATGAAACGCTTCATCGAGCCGGAGTCCCTCGTCGTACGGCCAAGAGAGCTCTCCGGGAATTTGATTGGGCATTTGTTTTGGATCATGCAACGTTTGAAAGGCAACGTAGTTCGCCTTTGACGTCGGACGCACGCGTTCGAGCAAGGCTGCTAGGGGGAAGCCCGCCCAGGGAATCACCATCGACCATCCTTCGACGCAGCGCATCCGGTAGGTGCGTTCTTCGATCGGGAATTGCTCACGGATCTCATCGATTGTCAGCCGAATGGGACGTTCAACGATTCCTCCCACTTCAACGGTCCAACGATCCGTCACAAAGTCCCTTGCCTTTTCGGCGACGGCCCTTTGGTCGGTCGTGAACTCGTGAAAATTATTCAGGTGAGTCAGGTCGTAAAGTGGCGTCTTCCAATCGCCACCCAATAGATCTCCCAAAGGACTCGACTGGAACGTGGATGATTTCGACCAATTGCCCAACTTCGGTTGAAGTGGGACACCCACATCAATCGGCTGCATGATGCGATAGGCCGCTGCGGATGCTGGGACGCTGGTGGCAAGCGTCGCGGCTTTGATCCACTTACGGCGGTTGAGATAGAGCTTCTTTGTCGTGATGGAATCACTCATTTCAGCGGGCTCCCGCAGAGGGGGTGACTGCGGGGAAAACGGCACCGCATCTCTTGCTAAATGGCCAAATGAGTTGAGTTCACGCCAAGTGGATTCTTCAGCTTTCTGCGTAAGACATCGCCGAAGTGAAAGCGTCACAGGGGCGTTGGTTTGATTCCCGGCCCTCGACACTGCGAGCTAAAAAACATGTTTGATCGAAAACTAATTGTGACCGTTCTCGGCTTAACCGTTCTCCCAATGGTTTACCTTGCCTATCCGATCTATCACGCTGTTCGCATCGTCGAGCAGGTGGAGGCACAGGGGCTGGAGGTTCACCAAGAATTACAGCAGATTGCCAAGACGTCTCCAATCGTCTCTTCACATCAGCCAAGTTGACAATTGATTCCTTGGAACCAGTGGTTCACGCTGGTTGACTTGCGTGCCTCGAGTGGTTCGTCAGAATCAAAAATCAGAGTAGCCGAACCCGCCAAAAATTCCGGCGTTTGCCGTAGAGCCTATCCGAGAACCTCAGCTGGAACGCGCTAGCGTCCGGTTTCTACGAGAACCGAGGGCTAACGCCCAATCGGCTGATTAGCGTTCGGATAGGTTCTTGAAGTAGCGTAACTCGCCAAGAGTTTCGGCGTTTGACTTAAGCAAGTCGTACCCAACGAGAACCTCAGCTGGAACGCGCTAGCGTCCGGTTTCTACGAGAACCGCGGGCTAGCGCCCAAACGGCTGATGAGCATCCGGAAAGGTTCTTGAAG
>JBCCKZ010000425.1:0-5392 GCA_039027135.1 Planctomycetota bacterium | reverse complement strand
TTCCCACAAATCCTCAAACTCCCACGGATCTTGCGTCAGATCATAGAGTTCGCCCAGATCATGATCGTGGTACATGCAAAGCTTGTAACGTGTGTCACGATACATGGTCGCGTACGTTCCCGTGCCACCGGTAAAGTGGGGGTCCAGTGCATCGAAGTACTCACTTCGCACGAATTCGCGTGGAACGAAGCTCCCATCATCGCAGAGCGACGGCAACAAAGACTGTCCCTGCATCCAGTCCGGCTGCGGCACTCCAGCCAGATCTAAAAGAGTGGCAGACAAGTCCAGCAATTCGACGAGACTGCTTTCCTGCTTACCCTGCGTGAAATGTCCGGGCCAGTGAAAGAGCAGTGGGATTCGGACAAGACCTTCATAGAACCGACAGCCCTTCCACATCAGGCCATGATCGCCGAGCGACTCACCATGGTCACTGGTAAAGATGATCACCGTGTTCTCGCGTTGTCCCGATTCGTCCAAGTGATCTAGGATGCGTCGGAACTGATCATCGATCTGCGCGATCATCGCGTAGTATCTCGCCTGACTTGCGAAGGCATCATGTTCATCGGGGGTACGAATTTCATCCTGAAAATCCACGGCGGAGAATTTCCGCTGATGGCTTAAATCGCTTTCGCGAAAATAGGGCCCTGGCATGGCCAAAGGGTCAAACTGATCCGCGTAGGACTTGGGCGGAATGAAAGGAGGATGCGGATCATAGATATTGACATTGAGCATCCAGGGCTGCGACCAGTCGCTACGTTCAGATAAGAACTCGAGTGCTGTTTCGGTCGCCCACGTCGTTTGATGCAGTTCCGTCGGCACACGCTCTTCACTTTCGCGTAGTGAATCAAGATCACCGCCTCGTGACCGAACCCAGTCGGCATAGTGATGCCCTTCGGCCCAGTCGTCCCGCGGCGCGTGGCTGAATCTCCAGAAGCTGAATCCATCATCCAATCGCGGTTCGGTCCGATGGCCGGAACTCTGCAAGTGAAATTTCCCAATCATTCCACAGTGGTAGCCACTATCGGCAATCAATTTACTAATCAGTGGAGGCGATTCAGGAAAATTCTCATTTCCATTTCGTGTGTTATGCAATCGAGACGGATACATGCCCGTCATGAAGCTGGATCGACTCGGCGTGCAAATTGGGCTTTGACAATAGGCGTGTGTACAAGCGACTCCCGTCTCAACAAGTTGATCCAATGTGGGTGTACGAACATGAGGATTACCAAGCGCGCCAATGGTGTCGAAACGCTGCTGATCCGTGCAATACCAAAGGATGTTAGGCCGCGAACTCATGGACGGAAAACTCATTGAGGTTGTGATGATGCACCAGCACGACTTAGGGAACGCAGACACTGATAGAGTTCGATGGCCAGAACGAGGCCAGCTAAAGATAAAAGCAACGCGGATACCGGCCGTGTCAACAGCGGTAGCCAGCTGCCACCACTTTGAGTCAGTCCCTCTACCAAGTGCGTTTCAGCGATAGGAGCGAGCACGAAACCAATGACAAACGGAGATAACGGAACTTGTTGGCGATTGAACAAGATCCCGATGCCTCCCATCCCAAGCATGACCCAAACGTCGAACATACGATTCGCCAGCGCAAAGGAACCGAGAACACACAGCGTGATGATAGTTGGCAACAACAAAGCATGCGGTAGTCGGGATAGTCGAACAAGATATCGAGCGCAGCTACCCATCGTTAAGAACATCAATAGGTTACTCAGTAGCACCGAAACAAGAAGCGTTTGAAATAGAGCTGGGTTCTGTTCAATGAGCAGTGGCCCCGGTTGCAGTCCGTGGATGGTCAAGGCACCCAGCAAGATCGCGTCGATGACGCTGCCTGGAATCCCCATGGCAAAGAGGGGAATCAGCGCACCGCCAACACTGGCGTTGTTCGCGGCTTCGGAAGCCACGATACCTTCCTCACTTCCCTTGCCAAATTGATCTGGCTCTTTTGAAAGACTCTTAGCAGTCGAATAGGCAACGACGGAACCAATGTTGGCACCAACACCAGGCAAAATGCCAATGAAAGTACCGAGAAGACCTGAACGTAACCAATTGCCCCACCTACATAATGCGACCCAACTGCCGAACCACGTTGAGCCTCCCGAAGAGGGCGTAGATTCAAATGATTCAGAATCTATCCGTTGCACCTGAAAGAAGACTTGGCTCATCGCAAACAACCCGATTAGCACTGGTAGTAGTTTCAAACCATCTTCCAACGATGTGACACCACCTGTCCAGCGAGGTTGTCCCGTGCCAGGGTTTGTGCCCGGCAAGGCTAGCAACAAACCAAGGCTACCTGCGAAGATACCTTTCGTAAGCGACTTTCCGCTGACACCGGCAATCAAAACTAAAGCCACCAAGACAAGCGAAAAGTACTCAAAAGGCCCCAGCTGAACGCTCATTTTCGCCAAAGGCGCCGACATAAAAAGCAAACAGCACCAACCGATCAAACCGCCGGCCAGCGAAGCTCCCACACCGAGCCCCAACGCATGATTCGCGCGGCCTTGCTGGGCAAGCGGATAACCATCCAAAGTGGTCATCATCGATGCTGGTGTGCCTGGAATCTTCAACAAAGTGGCGGTCACGAGTCCGCCCGAGACACTGCCCACATACATGGAGACCAACAGCACCATGGCGGCATCGCCAGCCATCGAAAACGTCAGTGGCAAAGACAGAGCGATCAGCATCGCGCCCGTTAGCCCCGGCATCGCTCCCACGATAATGCCCAACCATGTTCCAATGGCTGTCATGAGAAGCAATTGCGGAGATGCTAGGAATGCAAATAGAGCCTGTGACATTGACGATGCTAGGGGAGATCCAGGACGAGAACCTGAGTGAACAAAGCGTGCAGTCCTAAGCTGAGCATGAGAGCCAAAATCAACACAGGCAAACCAAGTTTTCGCGACGGTGCCAGCGTCATTCCCGAGACCATAATGAATGCAGCCGTCGCCACCCGATAGTCCAGCCAAGCGTACTGCAGCGAAACCACATAGAGCAGCGTAAAGACACAGAGCCAAACCGGTAGGATGATCTTGTTGGGCTTACTAGAGCCGTCTTCTTGCTTTGGTGCCTGGTGTAAATGTGTTGCGGACTTTGCAAAACGTGGTCGAAAAGCAACGACACCACTAAGAAGCGTGAATCCAAGAATCGCGATTCCGATATTGGGTAGTCGTGGCAGTTCGCGTCTTGAAACCGACGCAATGCGTTGCTCGCGTTCGGCCAGGTTGTTAGCGAGCTTATCGCCAGTGAGTACTACCTGGGAGGTTGCCAAAGTCTGGAGTTGTTTCCGGACCTCGCCAATTGCCATGGCCGCTCGCAACGCCTCAGCGATCCGCTCAGTTCTTGCGATCGGTGTACCTTTTGGAGCCCACCAGAAATGCATGTTGGAGCTCTCCACATCGACTCCGAGCTCTCGAGCTGTGGGGACTTCGGGTAATTGCTTGCTGCGTTCGTCGGATAAGATCGCAAGTGCTCTCAGACCGCTCTTTTGAAACTCGATAAACTCCGCTACTGAGAAAGTCGAGACATCACTGTGCCCTCCTAATAGACTCGCAAAACGTTTAGCTCCACCTCCCGACTGCGTAAAACGGAAACGACATTCGCTGCTCTGACTCGCTTCAAGCATCAAACCTGCAAAGTGGCTTGGTGCGCCAATCCCCACAGCAAATGCGATGCTTTCTGGTTTGCGTTTTGCTGTTTCAAGCAAACCTTGCAGATCCTCAAACTGCGAATCCTCCGGTACGGCGATCAGATTAGCCAACTTACCGGTGCCCGCGATGGGTTGAAAGCTCTCGGGACCAAAATTGGTTTTGCCAAAGTGCTTGTTCGTGACCATTCCCTCATGGATCTGGAGGATTGTGTATCCATCAGGCCTAGCATTTTTCACCCGTCGAGAGCCAATCGCCCCACCGGCGCCGGGCACATTGATTATCACCAGAGGCTGCGGCAGCAAGTCATGACGCTCGATGGCCGACTGGAGGATCCGGGTGAACGTATCGGTGCCACCACCCGCTCCGAAAGGCACGATGACTTTGATCGGCTTTCTCGGAAAAGCATCCTCAGCGTGGTCCTGTCCACAGCTACAACTCGACAGGAACACCGAAAGTATTCCGGCTGCCAGCAGATTCCTTGAACTCCATCTGGGCATAGTGAGACGGGAAATGTGTGGACGCCGGCGAAAGTAGGTGAGTCACGAAAACGGGCACATCCAGGCAACCCTCGAGGCTTTCAGCGCATCATGAACAACAACACAGACAATATAGCGTTTTGGATGGAGGTAGCTTTCTCCATCGACTCGCTTGACTCGTAGTCAGAGACAATGGACTAGGCACAAAAAAACCCGCCGTGGTGGCGGGTGATGCTCGCGAACTGGGTACGTAGTACCCCCGAAGGGATTCGAACCCCTAACCCCTGGTTCCGAAGACCAGTGCTCTATCCAGTTGAGCTACGGAGGCGTGATCGACAGTGCGATCTAAGACGCGGCAATGTATCAAGACGGCGTCCGCCTGGCAATGGTTCGGCACATCTGTCAACAACCTGTTTATTCGCTCAACTCCTCGACAATATCCCAACGCAATTTCGAAACATCATTAGCGTTATGCTGGTCTTGGGGCTGTAGAAACAGTCGCGGATCTGAGCCCGGTTCATCCCAGAATGCCGTCCAACCCTGCGTCACCACAATCCGCTGAGCCCTCTCGCTCTCGGTTATGATTCGATCGGTTTTCTCGATCTCTGAATCAAGCACGAACGACGAGATCAGGTCACCGGCAGATTGAATCCCAAGCTCCCGCCTGGTGCCCCCGTTCTTCATCAGCAAGCAGGGCACCTGGATCTGCGACGTCGTGACCAAACCCATCTGGTGTCCAATCACCCCCGCTTGCCCCAAAGCGTATCCAGTTGTCCCCATCAGCAAAATCGAACCGAGCATGTCTTCCGTGATGGCAATCCCCATCATCAGATCCAGTAGACGAACCTGACACCCGTAGGTCCGCATCCAGGACCCCAAGGCTTCTCGGGTGCACTCGTTTGAACCAAAGGTCTCCGTTTTATCGACAATCGTAATCGATTGGGGCGCCTCGGGCGAATCAAATACCCAAGGCAAACCATCAAGCTCCATCCCGTCGCTCTGACCCTCCGTCTCGTAACCCTCCACAAAATCGAGGGGCCCTTCAAGATCAGCCGTGTGTTCACGTTCCAGATTCCACTCGTCCCTAGGAACAAGCTCTCGGGGAGCATCCCATACCCGGTGCAAGGACTGAGTGTGAAGCCATATCACTTGGTTTGGTAAGTCAGCCTTGCGGTCAATCGCTTCTTGGAACGCGGCAAAAAGCAACCCAAGATGCGATTCTTCGATTCGATCCATTGGTGCGACGCCTGGATCGTA